>JAIUNH010000032.1 GCA_020161965.1 Pseudomonadota bacterium | reverse complement strand
CTGAACGCCAGATTCGCCGAGTAGACGGCGAAACAGATGAACGGATTCAAACCGTTGGCGAAGGGTTCGGGGCGGGTGGCGGGCATTTTTCGAGCTCTAGAGTGACCCCTTATAAATAAATCGCGCACGATCTAATCGCAAGTGCTTGACTCTCGCTTTGAGCGGAGTCATATAAATCGTACGCGATTAAATCGCGTACGAATTTAAGCCGTCACCCAACCTGAAAGGAAGACTCCCATGACCGTTTCCAAAGTCGTTTACAGCACCTCCGCCCGCGCCACCGGTGGCCGCGACGGCAAGTCCGGCACGCTGGATGGTTCGTTCAGCGTCAACCTCGCCGTGCCCAAGGAGATGGGCGGCAACGGGCAAGGCGTGAACCCGGAACAATTATTCGCGACCGGCTATTCGGCGTGCTTCTTGGGCGCGATGAAGTTCGTCGCCTCGCAAGGCGGTACGGCCAAGGTGCCGAACGACACGACCGTCACCGCGACGGTCGGTATCGGCCCGCGCGTCGAAGGCGGGTTCGGTCTGGAGATTTCGCTGGCGATCGATCTGCCCGGCGTGCCGAAGGCCGACGCCGAAGCGCTGGTCGAGAAGGCGCACCAGGTGTGCCCGTACTCCAACGCGACGCGGAACAATATCGACGTGAAGCTCTCCGTCGTCTAAGTGCGACCTCGCCGGACGGCACAAACCGTAAAATTTGTGCCGTCCGGACAAGGGGTTGCATCGAGTTCTTCATCCGCCCAAATGCCATAAGGGTCGTCCCTTATGGGTCCGCCCGTATGGATCGAAACCACGGAACATGCGGACTTTAGAGGGTGATGACTCGATCCTTATTCGCAAACCGAAACGACGCCTTCTTTCTGGACTTCGACGGGACGCTCGTCGATCCGGCCCCCACACCCGATAGCGTGATCGTCGATCCGCGCGTGCCGAAGACTTTGCGTCTTCTGTACGAGGCGACCGGCGGAGCGGTGATGATCGTCACCGGCCGCCCGTTGTCGGAAATCGACAAGCTGCTGGCGCTGGATCTGCCCGCCGCCGGCCGCCACGGGGCGGAAATCCGCCTGCCGGGCGAAAGCCATTCCGATATCCGGATCGAAGATTCGGCCTTCGCGGGGATCGCGGCCGCGTGCGGCGCGCTGGGCGCCAATTTCCCCGGTATCCGCTACGAATTCAAAAACCCCGTCATTGCGATCCATTTTCCCGCCGACGATCCGTTGTTCGCCAAGCTGCGCGATGGCGCCGCCAAGCTGGTCGAGACATCTTCCGAGAAGCTCGAATTCGTGATCGCGCGCAACGCGATCGAATTGCGCCCGCCGGGCGTGCACAAGGGAAGGGCGGTGCGCGCCGCCGTCACGACGCAGCCTTTCGCCGGCCGTCGGCCTGTCTTCATCGGCGACGACACGCCCGACGAGGACGGCTTCAGCGCCGCCCACGATCTTGGCGGCATCGGCGTTTGCGTCGGCATCCAGCGCCCGGGTGCGGCGCATTTGCTGAAATCGCCCGACGACGTTCTCGCCGCATTGGCCGCGATCGCGGAGGCAAAATGAACGCCAAGCATTCCAAGCAAACCCTCGATCTCGGCATGATCGGCAACGGCCAGGTCGCCGCGCTGATCGATCCCGAAGGCGCGTTGGTTTGGCTGTGCCATCCGCGCCTGGATTCCGATCCGATCTTCGGGGCGTTGCTCGATGGCGGTGCGCCCGACGGCGCATGGACGATCGAAGCGGCGGGGGCACGCAAGATCGAACGGCGATATTTGCGCAACACGCCGATCCTGGAAACGCGCATCGCCTGCGCCGATCAATCGGCGTTGCGCATCGTCGATTTTGCACCCCGGTTCAAACGTCACGGGCGGATTTTCCGCCCGCCGATGATCGTGCGCCGGATCGAACCCACATCCGGCACGCCGCGCATTCGGATGAGAATTCGCCCGAGAGATCTTCGCAGCGGCCAGCCGCCGGCGTCGAGCCAAGGCAGCCATCATCTGCGCTACGCCTTTCCCGGCGGCGGGTTTCGCGTGACCAGCGACGCGCCCTTGTCCTATGTGCAGGACGAGATCGAGTTCACGCTGCTGACGCCGCTCACCTTCGTGCTCGGCCCCGACGAAGCGCTCGCCGACGATCCCGCCCATCTGGGCGTCGACTGGATCGCGGAAACCGAGGCCTATTGGCTCGAATGGGTGCGCTATCTGTCGCTGCCTTACGAATGGCAGGAACAGGTCGTGCGCGCGGCGATCACGCTGAAGCTGTGCCAATACGAGGATACGGGCGCCGTCGTCGCGGCGATCACCACCTCGGTGCCCGAGGCGCCGGGCAGTTCGCGCAATTGGGATTATCGCTTCTGCTGGCTGCGCGACGCGTTCCACGTCGTCTACGCGCTGAACCTGCTGGGTGCGACGCGCACGATGGAGGAATTCATCCGCTTCGCGACCGACGTGGCGGGTGAATCGGAAGCGGGGACATTGCGCCCGCTTTATCCGATCGTCGCGCGCATTCCCCCGCCGGAGGAAGAACTCGCGCGCGCCGAAGGCTATCGCGGGCATAAGCCCGTGCGGCTTGGCAACGCCGCGGCGTTCCAGGTGCAGAATGATGTTTACGGCAGCGTCATCCTGGCGGCGGCGCAGATGTTCTTCGACGAGCGTCTGCCGCGCATGGGCGATTGGTCGCTGTATCAAAAGCTGGTGAAGCTCGGCCAGCGCGCGCGCGAAGTCGCACTTACACCCGACGCCGGCATTTGGGAGTATCGCGGGCGTACGTCGATCCACACCCATTCGGCGGTGATGTGCTGGGCGGGGCTCGATCGGCTGGCGCGCATCGCCAAGCGCCTGGGCGACGAAACCGCCGCGCAGTGGCGCGCGGATGCGGACAAGCTGCACGCCGAAATCGTCGCGCGCGCCTGGGACGAAAAGCGCCAAGCTTTCGTCGGCACGCTCGACGGCGGCGAAATGGACGGCGCCGTGCTCGTCATGCCGATGGTCGGCTTCCTGCGTGGCGACGATCCGCGTTTGCGCACCACGCTCGACGCGATCGAGCGCGAACTCGATCTGGGCGGTTTCATCGCGCGTTACGCCCATGCCGACGATTTCGGCAAACCCGAAAGCAGCTTCGTCGTTTGCTCGTTCTGGTACGCCGAAGCGTTGGCGGCGGCCGGCGAGGTCGAGCGCGCGCGCGCCGTATTCGAACGCGTGATGGGGCAGGCGAGTTCGCTGGGCTTGTTTTCGGAGGACATTCTCGCCGCATCGGGCGAGCACTGGGGAAATTTCCCCCAAACCTACTGCATGGCGGGCCTTGTCGGCGCCGCCATGCGGCTTAGCCGAGGTTGGCGGGAGGGCGTATGGGACGGCTCGTTGTAGTTTCAAATCGAATACCCGGCCACGGGACACGCGGCGGTAATGGCGGCGGTCTCGCGGTCGGGTTGAATGCGGCTTTGGCCAAGCGGCCGTCGCTGTGGCTGGGCTGGAGCGGGGACGTGACCGATACGCCGCCGCCGCCCGAACGCCGGCATTCGCGGCGCACCGAGATCGTCGGCGTGGCGCTCACGCCCGCGTTGCATGCGGGCTTCTACGCCGGTTTCGCCAACAGCCTGTTGTGGCCGCTGTTCCACTACCGGCTCGGCTTGGTCGAATATCGCCGCGCGGATTACGCGGCCTATATCGAGGCGAACGAATGGATCGCCTCGGCCTTGATGAACGAACTGCGCCCCGACGATACGATCTGGGTGCACGACTATCATCTGATACCGCTCGCCAAAATCTTGCGCGCGCGCGGTGTGGCCAATCCGATCGGCTATTTCCTGCATATCCCGTTTCCGGCGACGGAAGTGTTCCGCTGCCTGCCGGTCTATCGCGACTTGGTCGAAGCCTTGGCGCATTACGATCTGGTCGGGTTCCAGACGGAATCCGACCGCGTGCAATTCGTCGATGTGCTGGGCGCGCCCGAGAAGCGCGCCGGCGATACGATCGAAATGTTCGGGCGCGTGTTTCAGACCGGCGTGTTTCCCATCGGCATCGACACCCAAGCCTTCGCCGCCTATGCCGCCAAGCCGTCGCCCGACGGGCAACGCCTGGCGGACAATATCGGCGATCGGAAACTGGCGATCGGCGTCGATCGGCTCGACTATTCCAAGGGCCTGCCCAACCGCGTCGCCGCTTACGGCGAATTTCTGGAACGCCATCCCGATTGGCGCGGCAAGGTCCAATATCTCCAGATCGCGCCGATCTCGCGCGGCGAGGTGTCGAATTATCGCGCCTTGCGCCGTGAGCTCGACGGGGCGGCGGGGCGCATCAACGGCAAATACGCCGATTTCGACTGGACCCCGCTGCGCTACGTCAATCGCGGCTTTCCGCGCGGCACGCTGGCGGCGTTCTATCGCCGCGCGCGCGTCGGGCTGGTGACGCCGTTGCGTGACGGGATGAATCTGGTGGCGAAGGAATTCGTCGCCGCCCAGCCGCCGGACGATCCCGGTGTGCTGATCCTCTCGGAGTTTGCGGGTGCCGCGGTCGAGCTGTCCGGCGCGTTGACCATCAATCCCTACGATGTCGACGGCATCGCGGACGCGCTGCATCGCGCGCTTGAAATGCCGCTGGACGAACGAACCTCGCGGTGGCGCGCCGATTTCGACGTTATTTCGACGAATACGGCGGCGTTCTGGTCGGAATCCTTTCTTTCCGCCTTGGCCGCGGCCCGGCCCACCTGATCCACCCCACAAAATCCGAAATCCATAAAAATTTCGGAAATTCTTGTGAGGTCCTCGGACCCGCGTTGTAATCTTACCCCATAAAGGGCGAGAGGATTCGGCCCCGAGGGGAAGCTTGCATGGGTGGGGACGCGGCGAGCGCGGCCATCGAATTGCCGGCGACGGGCGATGCGATCACCGTTGCCGCGCTGAAGACCGAGCTGCTGGAGCGGCTGGCGGCCGGCGAAGGCGTGCGCCTGGATGCCCGCCATGTCGCCGAACCATCGACCGCGTTGATCCAAACGATCGAAGCGGGGGCCGCCGCCTTCGCCGATAAGACGCTGCCTTTCGGTCTGCTCGAACCCTCCGATGCGCTGTGCGGCGCCTACGAGACGCTGGGTCTGTTCACGGCGCTGATGTCGCGCATTGTGATGGAAATGTGAGATGAGCGCCGAAGACCAGGAACTTCGGCAGATATTCCTCCTCGAATGCGAGGAGCTGGTCACGCTGGCTGAATCCAGCGTCGAGACGCTGCGCGCAGCACCGACCGAAGACGCGATCCATGCGCTGTTCCGCGCGGTCCATTCGATCAAGGGCGGGGCGGGGGCGTTTGGGCTCGATCACTTGGCGTCGTTCGCGCATGTGTTCGAGACCTATATGGATTTGCTGCGCAAGGGCAAGTCGACGCTCGACGATGCGGCGGTGGATCTGCTGTTCGACGGCGTCGACGTGTTGCGCCAATTGTCGGACGAAGCGCGCGACGGCGAAAAGGCCTCGACCCAACGCTACGAAGCCGCTTTGGCGGCGTTGCGTGCGGCGGCGGGGCTTGAGGAAGACGCGGCCGCCGCCAAGCCGCCGCCCGCCGATTTCGATCCGATGGCGGAATTCGAAGCGCAGATGGCGGCCGCCCCCGCCGCCGACGAAGCGCCGCGCCGCAAATACAAAATCCGCTTCGTCCCCGGCCCCAAATTGCTGGAAGCGGGGATCGATCCCTTGCGCATTTTGGGCGTGCTCAAAACGCTGGGCGAGTTACAGGTCGAAATCGCCGGCCAATTGCCGCCGCTTGCCGACCTCGATGCGCAGATTTGCGCGTGGTCGTGGACCGGCACGCTGGAAACCGCCGCCCCGCAAGCCGATCTCGACGACGTGCGCGACATGATCGACGATCTGGCGGTTTTCGAGTTCGAGGGCGAAGCCCCGCCGCCGGCGCCCGAGCCTGAGAAACCTGTCGCCGCCGCGTCGGCCGCCCCGGCACCCAAGAAGCAAGCTGCCGCACAAGCCGCCGAACCGGCAAAGCCCCGCGACAAGCCGGTCGCGACCGTTCGGGTCGATGTGCCGAAGCTCGAGCGGCTTGGTAATATGGTCGGCGAACTTATTATTACACAAGCGTTTTTGGCGCGTCAGGCCTCCGGCCTCGATCCCGAGACGCATCGCCCGTTATTCCGCGCGCTCGACGAGATGGGCCAGCATATTCGCGAGGTCGCGGATGCCGCGACGTCGATCCGCGCCCAGCCGCTGAAGGCGGTGTTCTCGCGCTTCGGTTCGCTGGTCCGGGATTTGGAGAAGACCACCGGCAAGCGCATCCGGCTGGAGATCGTCGGCGACCATACCGAGATCGATAAGACGGTGGTCGAGCGGTTGAGCGAGCCGTTGACCCATCTGATCCGCAATTCAATCGATCACGGGATCGAGAATGCCGAGGGGCGGGCCGCCGCCGGCAAAGACCCGATCGGCCAATTGCGCTTGTCGGCCGAGCAGCGCGGCGCCCAGGTCGTGATCGAACTCGTCGACGACGGCAAAGGCATCAACCGCGAACGCGTTCTCGCCAAGGCGATCGAACGCGAATTGGTGTCGCCGGGTGCCATGCTGAGCGACCAGGAAATCGATGAACTGATCTTCTTGCCGGGCTTCTCGACCGCCGATCAGATCACGTCCGTTTCCGGGCGCGGCGTCGGCATGGATGCCGTGCGCCAGGTGATCGAGGAGATGGGAGGGAACGTGGCGCTCACCTCGCGGCCCGGCGAAGGCACGACCTTCTCGCTGACACTGCCGCTGTCGCTCGCCATTCTCGACGCGATGGTGACGCTGGTCGGGCGGCAGAATTATCTCGTGCCCATTTCGGCGATCATCGATTGCTTGCGTCCCGAGGCGTCGGCCATCGTGCGCATGGACGATCGCGGCGCGATGCTCGCCTGGCGCGGGCAGATCTTGCGCATTCTGCCGCTGGCGACGGAATTCGGCGTCGCGGGGGCCGAAAGCGATCCCACGCGCGCGATCCTTATTCTGGTCAAGCCGTCGGGCGGCGAGACGGTGGCGATCCAGGTCGACGATCTGATCGGACAGGAACCGGTCGTCGTCAAAAGCCTGGAACGCAATTATCGCAAGGTGCGCGGCGTGTCGGGGGCCACGATTTTGGGCGATGGACGCCCGGCGCTGATTTTGGATTTGTCGTCGCTGATGGCGGTGGACGGCCGAAACCGCCGCATGCCGCGTGCGGCGGCGGAAGGATAAGGGCGGGAACGATGGCCAAGGAAGGCGACAACGCGGCCGCGAATACGGGTCACGAAAGCCAATTCGTCAGCTTCGAGATCGGCGGCACGACGTTCCTCATTCCCATCGACCGGGTGATCGAATTCCGCACCTGGACCGAGCCCACGCAAGTGCCGCACACGCCGTCCTATGTGCGCGGCATCGTCAATATCCGGGGCGAGATCGTGCCGATCTACGACGTCGCGGCAAGGCTGGGGCGCGGGGCGACCGATCCGGGTGCACGCCATGTCGTGGTCATCGTGCGCGGTCACGAAGGCCGATCCGTCGGCTTGCTGGTCGATAGCGTGACCGACATCGTCGCCGCGCGCGACGCCGATCGCGCCCCGATGCCGACGATCGAAGGCGGCGATGCCACACCCTTCATGGCGGGCGTGGTGTTCTCGGCCGACCGTATTCTGGGCGTGACGGATGTCGATCGTCTGGTCGAAGAAACCTTCCCGCACGGCGAATACGCGGCCGCCGAAGGCGAGGGGCCGCCCGCATGAGTCCGTATTCCAACGTCGTCCCCGAGCCGCAAGCCGATCCCGGCGATCTCGCGTTTTTCGCGGACGCGATGCGGGCCCGTACGGGCGTGCAATTGCCCGATACGAAGCGCGCGTTGATCTATCGGCGCCTCGTGCCGCGCTTGCGCGAATTGGGGCTCGGCTCCTTCGCCGCCTATCGCGCACGCCTCGCCGACCAAGCCGACCCCGAATGGGACGTCGTCGTCAACGCGCTGACGACGAACCATTCGCGCTTCTTCCGCGAGATCCATCATTTCAAGCTGCTCGACGCGCATCTCGAAAAGCTTTTGAACGCGCGCGCCAAGCGCATCCGCCTGTGGTCGGCGGCGTGCGCCGGCGGACAGGAGCCGTATTCGATGGCGATCCTGCTGCTGCGCGCCTTGGGGCTGCGGCGCGGCGTCGATGCGCGCGTGCTGGCGACGGACGTGGACAACACCGCTTTGGATACGGCCGCGGCCGCGATCTATCCGCCCGAGGATATCGGGCGCTTGCCGCGCTTCGCGCGCCAGTATTTGAAGCAGGGTGCGGACAAACGTTTCACGCTGGACGAACGCCCGCGCAAGCTCGTTACCTTCAAGCGGCACAATCTGATCGGTGGCGAATGGCCCATGAAAGGGCCGTTCGACGCGATCTTCTGCCGCAATATGCTGATCTATCTCTCGACCGCCGATCAGGCCAAAGTGGTTCGCCGGCTCGTCGATCTTTTGTCGCCGGGCGGAATCCTCTGCCTCGGCCATTCCGAAACGGTGCGCGGTTCGCTGCCCTTGGAACGCCTTGATACCGCGAGTGCCTATGTCAGAATCTGAAACCAAACCCGCCCGCGTTCTGATCATCGACGATTCCGCCTTGGTGCGCGAATTGCTGACCGGGATCATTTCGTCCGATCCGCGTTTGACGGTGGTCGGCACGGCGCCCGATCCGATCATCGCGCGCGACAAGATCAAGGCGCTGTCGCCCGACGTGCTCACGCTCGACGTCGAGATGCCGCGCATGAACGGTATCGAATTCCTCGAGAAGATCATGCGCCTGCGCCCGATGCCGGTCGTGATGATCTCGACGCTAACGCGCGAAGGCGCCGACACGACCTTGCGCGCGTTGGAGCTGGGCGCGTTCGATTACGTCGCCAAGCCGACGCAGCGTCTGACCGAAGCGATCGAACCGCTGAAGCGCGAAATCTGCGACAAAGTCGCGGCCGCCGCGAAAGCGCGCGTGCGCGGCCTGTCGCCGTCGCCAAAGCCCGCGCATGCGGTACCGGTGGCGGACGCGTCCGATCCCGCGCGTTACGCGGGGGTGGACGTGATAGGGCTGGGCGCTTCGACGGGCGGCGTCGAAGCCTTGGGCGAGGTCTTGTCCGCGATCCCGCCCGACGCGCCGGCGATCGCGATCGTGCAGCATTTGCCCGGCGCCTATACGGCGCGTTTCGCGGCACGCCTCGACGGGCAATTGCGGCTGAAGGTCGTCGAGGCGGAGGACGGCATGCCGATGCAGCCCGGTCATGTCTATATCGGGCGCGGCGAAAAGCGCTTCGAGGTGGCGAAGGGGGCCGGCGGAAAACCGGTCTGCCGCGTCGTCGATGGCGAGAAGGAAAGCGGACATCTGCCGTCGATCGACCGGTTGTTCGCATCGTTGGTCGCGTTCGGGCCGCGCGCTTGCGCGGCGTTGCTGACCGGTATGGGCCGCGACGGCGTCAACGGGTTGAAGCAAATGCGGGCGGCGGGGGCCGTCACGATCGCGCAGGATCAGGCGACGTCGGTCGTCTACGGCATGCCGCGCGCGGCGATGGAAGAGGGGGCGGCGTCGCGCCAATTGGCGCTGACGCGGATCGCGGCGGCGCTGCTGGAAGCGGCGTCGGCGAAAACAGGGGATGGGAAATGAGCGTACCAGCGAGAACGCTGCGGGTATTGGTAGTCGACGATCAGGTCAGCATGCGCGCGCTGATCCGGTCGTATCTGCGAAAACTCGGCTTCGAAACGATCGACGAGGCGGATAGCGGCAAGGCCGCGTATCTGGAATTGGGCAAGCGGCCCTACAACCTCGTCATCTCGGACATGAACATGGCCAACGGCACGGGGTTGGAGCTCTTGAAGATGATGCGCAATCACCCCGTGTTGAAGCGCGTACCCGTCATCATGGTGACCGGCAATAGCGATTCCGCGACGGTCCAATCCGTCGTGCAGGCGGGCGTCAACGGTTACGTCGTCAAGCCGGTGGCGCAAGAAGCGCTGGAATCGCGCGTGACGAAAATTCTCGGACCGCTTTCCTAAGGGCAGGCCCATGCGGATATCCACCAAACTCTCCGGCCTGATCATCCTCTCGGCGATCGTCACGACGGCGTTGTTCGGCGCCTTGACGTGGCAAAGCTACGAGGATCTGCGCTACGTGCAGCGCGTCTCCGCCGCCGGTACGCGCGTCGGAGCCGGTCCCTCGATTGTCAGAACGCGAATGCGAGATCCTGCGTCTTGTCGCGCAGGGCTTCAGCAATCGCGAGATTGCGGATTTGGTGGCCCTGTCCAGACTTACCGTGGAATGCCACACCAAGAACATCTACCGCAAATTGGCTGTGGGTTCGCGCACGGAGGCGGTGTTCGAGGCACGCACACTGGGGCTGCTCCGCTGAAGTTGCGACGCACCAACGTGAATCGCGTGTTCGGGTGGCTGTTGTTGTTGGTTTGCCTGGCCGCATCTCCGATTGTGCGGTCCGCCGACAAACCAGAAGTGACAGTGCTGGAGCGTGGCGAAGCCGTGCGTGGCGGCTGGGGCGACATTGCGCCGCCGGCAAGGGGTTGGGTGCAGGTGCACCTGCTCGACCTGTGGCACGAACGTTGGCCCGAGCACGATGGCGTGGTCTGGTATCGACTGCACTGGCGGCAGGACGATCCGCGCCGACCGACCGCATTGCTGGTCGACTACATGAGCATGAGTGGTGCGATCTACGTCAACGGCGAGACGGTCGCGCGTGACGCCAATCTGGTTGAGCCGTTGTCGCGCACGTGGAACTCGCCGCACTACGTGCTTCTGCCTCCATCGCTGCTGCGTGCGGGCGAGAATGCCGTGTGGTTGCGCGTATCCGGACTCAGCGCCTATCAACCAGGCGCCGGACCGGTGCGGATCGGCGACCCGCACGCACTGCAGGAAAGCTATGGCCGTGAACGCTTCCTGCGTTACGACATCAAGCTGATCAACCTGGCCATGGCGGCGGTGCTGGGCAGCGTGTTTCTGCTGATGTGGCTGTTGCGGCGCAAGGACAGCGTATACGGCTGGTTCGCCCTGACCGAATTGGCCGGCTCACTGTATGGATACAACCACATTGCCACCGACATCTGGCCGCTGGCCAGTACCGATGCCTGGCAAGCGTTCAATGCCGCGTTCTACGTGGTCGCCGGCGCTTGCTACGCGCTGTTCCTCCTGCGCTATTGCGAGCGACGCGCTCCGCGCCTGGAGCGCGTGCTGATGGCTCTGTCCGCGTTGGCGCTGCTGTCGGCGGCGTTCGCACCCGAATGGATGGGCCCGCATCGCAATCCTTGGTTCGCGGTCGGGGGCTTGCTTTACTACGCCAGCATCAGTTGGTTTCTCGTCCAGGCCTGGCGAGATCGACGGCCCGATACGCTGGTGCTGGCGATTTGCCTCCTGCTGCCGGTGCTGGTGTCGTTTCGTGATTTCGCCCTGTTCTACGGTTGGATCGAAGGCACCACTTACTGGCTCAGCCTGACCTCGGTGTTGACATTGATCGGCATCGGCTTCGTGCTGTCTTATCGTTTTGTGACCGCGATGCGGCGGGTGGAGAGTTTCAATCTCGAACTGAAGCGAGAAGTGGACACGGCCACGTCCGAGTTGGCGGCCACGCTCTCGCACCAGCATGCGTTGGAGCTCGTGCACAGCCGTGCCGGCGAGCGCCTGAAATTGGTGCGCGACCTGCACGACGGCTTCGGCGGGACCCTCATCGGTACGATCGCGCAACTGGAAGCGGCGCCGGCCGACACGTCCAAGGCGCAACTGATCGCTACGTTGAAGGAACTGCGCGACGATCTGCGCCTGGTCATCGACAGCACCGCGTGCGAGCACGCGGACCTGGTGGCGCAGATCGCACCCTTGCGCCATCGCCTGGGGCGCTTGCTGGAGACGGTCGACATCGACAGTCGCTGGCGACTGGAAGGCCTGGATGGCGTCGAGCTCGACAGCGCGCGCAGCCTGGATCTCCTGCGGCTGCTGCAGGGAGCCTTGACCAACGTCTACAAGCACAGCCGCGCGAAGCGCGTGGACGTAGCGCTGCGCCGCGTGGGCGAACGTCTGCTGCTGAGCATCGACGACGACGGCCACGGCATCGATGCCGCCGCGCAGGCCGACGGCGGCGCCGGCCTGTCCAGCATGCGCCTGCGCGCGCAGCGATTGGGTGGAGAACTGCGGATCGAGTCCAGCGAGGCCGGGACCGCCTTGCGGTTGGAGTTCGCCTTGCCGGATTGAGCGGACGCGAGCGGCATCGATAGCCGCTACCTGTTTTCGGGGATGTGCCCGTCCCATGGACTTCCTACCATCGGCACTGACCGATATGGCTGCGTGCGATACCCGTACGCTCGTACCGCCGGCCTCGGCGTGGACGAGGCCGGACACCCTTGCAGGAGCTACTGGATGAGCACGCCCGCGACGGACCCGAACATGATGGTTCGTGCCAAGAAGTTGTCACTGGCCGCTTCGAACCTCCGTTCGATCACATCCGATACCATCCCGGAGGCCACCAGTTATGGTGGTCGCTTTCATGTCAAGCTTGACGTGGATCCTGCGCAGTTGCGTGCGCCGCCATGGGATACGGTTTCCGCGCTTCCTTCGGTCGTTTCAGACGGACAGCGTGGCGCGTTGCTTGGAATGCGACGTTTCGATGTCCGTCTGAATGCGCCGGCCAATTTGGATTCGCCTCTGGGATCGGTGACGCTCAGCGCTTGGTTCCTGATCGATGGTGGGACGCCTGGTCTGGATGATGATGTGCTGCTTTCAATCCTGACCAGTGAGGCGGGCGATAGTGAACCGCTTGACGATGTCGAATATTCCACTCTCAAGATCAATGCCGTCGTCGATGGCCGCAAGCGGTTCGAGCTGCCGGCCCGGAGTAATTCGATTGAATCGACCATAACCCAGAATCGACAGGTCGACCTGCTTCCTGGCCGATGGTACCAACTGGTGCTGACAATCTCCTGCCAGGGTGGCGTCTATATCATCGACGTCTATTTCGACGATGTCGTCACTGCGAATGCGGGAGGCTCGGATACGCCGGTCGCGACAGTTCGTTGCCCGGTCGGGATCGGCAAGCTGCAAAACGGTAGCGTCAGGTTTCGGCCGAACCTCTTTTGCTTCGGAACTCGGCTCAGCAACAACCTGAATACCCTTTACGCTGGCCAGCGGCGCAGCATTGGCCTTACTGACGTGCGCGTTTATTCGGGTATTCATTCGCCGAAGGCGCTGACATCGCTGCAACCGGATCGATGCTGGCTGACAACTGCGAAGTCTGGTGGGTTCCAGGGGCCGGACGAGGCTGGTTGCATTCCGCAACGTTGGCTGCAGGTGTAATCGCGTTTCACTCCTCAGCCGTCCCCGGAGGGGGCGACGACCATCGCGGCCAGTCACGCACAGCCATCGCTGCCAGCTTCTACCGGTACGCCGGAATTTGCGCGGATCGTTGGGTTTCCAGGTCTGAATGAAGCCGATCTGCCCGGACTGTTCTTGCCATTAAAGGCGATCGGCAGTGATGGGCCTGTGGTTGCGGTGGCAGGTGGAAATGTCGGAATTGACGCGTGTCTTGCCTTGGTGCTGGAAACACGGTTGAGCTTCTACCCCAGTCGTACCGGCGCCGGTCGGGTGGTGCATACCATGGGTCTGTTTCCGGGCGAGGAAACCTCGATCTCGATTACCACCTATCGCCATCGAACAACCGAGTTGGTTCGCAGTTCCTCTATCGTCGATTCCTACACTAGCTCGGCAGCACAGGATTTCCAGCAGCGCCTCGAAAGCGAACAGCAAAGCAGCCGCGATTACACCTTCAACCAGCGTTATGCCGCCAGCGTGCATGGCGAAGCCAGTTGGGGGTGGGGCGAAGCGTCGGTGGATGCCTCCGGTCAATGGGACATCAATGTCTCCACCCAGGCAATGGCGCACCAGATCAATAACGCCACTCGGGCGCACAGCAGTTCTGCTTCATTGTCGCGTAACATCGAGGTCGATTCGACTTCCAGAGACATCGATGAAACCAGTACCACGGAAGCCATTGTGCGTACGGTCAAGAACATCAATGTTTCCAGAACCCTCAATTTCTTCTTCTACCAGCTCAACCAGGAATTCCTGAGCTTCGTCCATGCGACAGACATTAAGCTCGGGTATTTCAGCGCGTCCAATGGATCCCGGATGGTCCCTCTGGTCCAGGCTGACCAGTTGTTGGATGAGGTGATATCCGATCTCGAGACGCGACGTCATGCACGAGAGTCCATTCGTCGACACCTGGGCAATCTCAAGGACGTGGATGGGAACTCATGTTGCTCAGAGGCAGGAAACGACGCCTCTGAAAGCGCTGGCTTCCTCCACATTGAAGGCGACCGCATGCGAGTGGATGGCAATTACGTCACCCATCATCGAGTCGGTGACAGTGATGAAATCCGGGTGCCCGGCCTGGTTCTTGCGCATGACGCCGTGGTAATGCGCACCGACAATCTCTATATCGATAGCATCATTGGCCAGCTAGATGCGCTGGACGCCTACTCCAGCGAATTGCAGAAGCAGGATCTGCGTAGCCGTCAAGTGGTCAACGATGCTGACGCCGCGCGTACAGAAGCACTGCGTGCAGGACTCGAGCTGGTGCGCGACGGCAAGCACGAAGCGGCTGCCGCGCTAGCCATGCTGCTTCACGGCGCGACGCAGAAAAATTGCGACACGGACGATTGAGCATGCCATTAACGAAGCACGCGGCAACCCCAAAAGTTGCGCTCAAGAACAATTCATTGGCCAATAAGCCGCAGGTGCTTTCAAGTGATGCCTTGCAGGGAGGTGAGGACGTCGGCGGTCCACCGTCGAGTCGACTGCGGTCAGGTAAGCGCAGAGGTGAAGATGCGATCGCGGACTACAATCCGCACGAAAAATATAGCGCACCACCGCAGAACACGAGTGGCAGGCCAAAGTTTCACTTGGTTTGGTGGAACGTTCAGTCAAAAAACAATCTTCTCGGCACGAATTCGTCTAAAAATGAAGTTGTGAGAAATGTGGGCGAATCAATTGCTGGTTTTTTTAAGAATGGCTGTGACGCAGTGTTCTTGATAGAGGTCACTCATTTGCACCAAGAATTGGTCGCTTATGTCAAAGATAAAGTTCCGAATGGCATCAATCACTACTTCAATCCTAACGCTGATAGGCGTCAAAATGTCAGTCGTTGTTCGTACTTATTGTTATATGGCATGGATTGTGTAATTTACGAAATCGAAGCTGTGGGGCAGGGAGATGTCG
>JAIUNH010000031.1 GCA_020161965.1 Pseudomonadota bacterium | reverse complement strand
CGGCCGAAATCGCCGCGCGGCTTGCCGAAGCGCTCGCCGGCGAAGGCCCGATCCAGATCAAGCGCGTGGGTTTCGCGCCCACGCCCTGCCCGCCCTCGCCCGAACTCGAGAACGCGTTCTATCCGAACCCCGGCACGATCGCTTCGGCGGCTTACGCGCTGGCCAAGCCAGATGCGCCCGCCTGGGCGCCCGATCCGGCCGCGACGAAACTCGCCTATCAGCTTCAGTTCAAAGGGCCCTTCTGATGTTCTACGAACTCGCCACGCCGTCTTGGGGCCAGGAAGAGATCGACGCGCTGCAAGCGGTGATCGCGTCCGGCCGCTTCACGATGGGCGAGCGCGTGGCGAAATTCGAAGCCGAATTCGCCGCGTATCACGGCAAGAAATATGGCGTGATGGTGAATTCGGGCTCGTCGGCGAATCTGATTTCGGTCGCCGCCCTCGCCTATCACTCGGCGCGAGCCCTGAAGCGCGGCGACGAAGTTTTGGTGCCCGCGATTTCGTGGAGCACGACCTATCACCCGCTGCAGCAATACGGCCTGAAATGCCGGTTCATCGATGTTGAACTCGACACGCTGAACATGGATGTGTCGAAGCTGGAAGCGGCCCTGACGAAGGACACGAAGGCGCTGCTTGCCGTGTCGATCCTCGGCAATCCCTGCCAGCTCGATGTGATGCGCAGATTCTGCGACAAGCACGGGCTGTGGTTCATCGAGGACAATTGCGAATCGATGGATGCCGAATTACCGTCGGGCCAAAAGGCCGGCACGCTCGGCGATCTCAACACGTTCAGCTTTTTCTTCTCGCACCATATCTCGACGATGGAAGGCGGGATCGTCCTGACCGACGATCTGGAGCTTTACCATCTGCTGAAATGCATGCGCGCCCATGGCTGGACGCGCGACATTCCGACGGATTCGCCGCTTTACAAGCGCGGGGCGAGCGACCATTTCGAGGCCTATCGCTTCCTGTTCCCCGGCTACAATGTGCGCCCGCTGGAAATGGAAGCGGCGGTGGGCAGCGAGCAGCTCAAGAAACTGCCCGCGATGACCGCCGCGCGGCGCAAGAATCTGGCGCTGTTCCAGAAGCTGTTCGCGGGCGACGAGAATTTCATCATCCAGCGCGAACACGGCAAAAGCTCGTCCTTCTGCTTCACGATGATCCTGAATCCGAAAAAGGATCTCGACCGCGAGAAGATCTTCGCGGCGTTGAAGCAGGCGGATATCGGTTTCCGCATCATCACCGGCGGCTGCTTCCTGCGCCACGATACGATCAAGTATTACGATTACTCGATCGCCGGGAACGGCACGCCGAACGCGGAACTGGCGCATGATCGTGGCTTCTTCGTCGGCAACCATCCGCAGGATCTAACGCCGCAAATCGAAACCCTGCGCCGCGTGCTGGATAAGGCAGTTAGTTAACTAACCGCGATGATAGGGATGGCCGGCGAGCAGCGAGGCCGAACGGTAGAGCTGTTCGGCCAGCATCGCGCGCGCCAGCAAATGCGGAAACACCATCGGGCCGAAGCTGATCTTCGCGCGCGCTTTCGCCACTAGGGGTGCGGCAAGCCCATCCGCCCCGCCGATGACGAACGTCAAATGCGCGTGACCTTCGTCGCGGATGCGGCCTAACAACGCCGCGAATTCCTCGGTCGACAGCGCTTTGCCTTTGGGATCGAGCGCGATCAAGGGTGCTGCGTCGGGAATCTGCGCGAGCAGCTTGGCGCCCTCGTCGTCCTTGCGGCGCGCGGGTTCGCGTTCCTTGGTTTCGATTTCGCGGATGTCGAGCGGCCCCAACCCGGCGGGGGCGGGTTTCAGCCGCTTCGCATATTCGGCGACGAGCGCATCTTCCGCCGTGCCGCGGGCCTTGCCGGCCGCGCAGATGATCAAGCGCATCGTCGTTCCGGCGGCGCGTGGATTGCGCCGCCGCCTTTCAATCCGTCAGGCGCGCGCTTCCGCGCGCGACCAATCGGCACCCCACATTTTTTCGATGCCGTAGTGATCGCGCAATTCGGGGCGGAACAGATGGACGATCACGTCGCCGCCATCGATCAAAACCCAATCGCCCTGCGCCACACCCTCGACGCGGATGCTCTTCAGGCCCTTTTCTTTCAGGTTTTTGATGAGGTGTTCGGCCATCGCCTGAACATGGCGGGCCGAAAGTCCGCTGGCGACGACCATGTAATCGGCGATGGGCGTGCGGCCGGCGAGATCGATGACGACCGGATCGGCCGCCTTGTCGTCGTCCAATGTTTTTTCGACGACTTTGAGAACCGTCTTTGTGGCGCCGACGGTCTTGCGCTTCGCAGTGGCTATCTTCGCTCTCCTCGACTGGCTCGGGTGACGACGGTTTTCCTCTGCATCGACCATGCCGGTCATGCTTCACGTCCGTCTCTACCGAGCGCTCCGCTTCGGTTTCGCGCGTTTGGTCAACGCACGCAACCGCGTGGCGGAGGCCGGGTGGTGCCGGACGGGGAAGAACGTCCAGGCCGGCGGATCGAACGTTGCCAGGGATCGCGCCCGCGAAGGCGCGACCCGGGCTGTGGATAACGCCCGCGCCGCCTTTCCGGCCAATGCTTTGACATCATACGCGGGGCGCGCGAAGACGGCAATGACCATCGCGTGAAATATGGACCGCCAATTCTGCCAACGATGGATCTGGCCGAGATTGTCCGCACCCATCAGCCAAACGAAGCGCGTTTTGGGGAAACGCCGGCGCAACAGCGCGAGCGAGTCGGCGGTGTAGCGCGTGCCCATCATCGTCTCGAGGGCAAGCGCATGAATCCTTGCGTCGACGGCGCAGCGCGCTTTGGCGCCCGCCAAACGCGCGGTGAGTGGCGCCATATCGCGCGCACTCTTCAACGGATTTTGCGGGCTGACGAGCAGCCAAACTTCGTCGAGGTCGAGGCGCTTCAACGCTTCGCGCGCGATATGGATATGCCCGTCATGCGCCGGATTGAAGGACCCACCGAGCAAGCCCACGCGCCGGCGAGGGCTACGGCCCAACGCCGGCAACGGCAACACCAGACCGGGCGAAGGCAGTGTCACGGCCGCGTCTGACCCGCCCCGCGCAGCACGTATTTATAGGTCGTGAGCTGTTCCGCACCGACCGGCCCACGCGGCGGCAAGCGGCCGGTGGAAATGCCGATCTCCGCGCCGAAACCGAACTCGGCGCCGTCGGCGAATTGCGTCGACGCGTTGTGCAGCACGATCGCGGAATCGACCTTGCGCAAAAACGCGTCGGCCGCGTCCTTGTCGCCCGCGATGATCGCATCGGTATGGTGCGAGCCGTACTTGTTCACATGCGCGATGGCGTCGTCGAGCCCGGCGACGGTTTTCACCGCCAGGATCGCGTCGAGATATTCGGTCGTCCAATCGGCTTCGGTCGCCGCGACGACGCGCGTATCGAGCTTGCGTACCTCGTCGTCGCCGCGAATCTCGCAGCCCGCCGAGATAAGATCGTCGAGGATCGCGGGCCCGTGCGTCGCCAAGGCCGTGCGGTCTATCAGCAGCGTTTCGGTCGCACCACACACCGACACGCGGCGCATCTTCGCGTTCATCACGATCTTGCGCGCCATCTCGATATCGGCCGATTCGTGCACGTAGGTGTGGCACAGGCCTTCCAGATGCGCGATCACCGGAATGCGCGTTTCCTTCATCACGCGTTCGATCAGCGACTTGCCGCCGCGCGGCACGATGGTGTCGACGTAACCGTCGAGCTTCAGCAAATGACCGACCGCCGCCCGGTCGCGCGTGGGGATGAACTGGATCGCGTCTTCCGGCAGACCGTTCGCAGCCAATGCCGCGCGCATCGCAGCCACGATCGCCATCGACGATTCGAAGCTTTCCTGGCCACCACGCAGAATGCAGGCATTGCCCGACTTCAAGCACAGCCCGCCCGCATCGGCGGTCACGTTGGGCCGCGCTTCGTAGATGATGCCGATGACGCCGATGGGCACGGCGACGCGGCTGATCAGCAAGCCGTTGGGCCGCGTCCAGCCCGCCTGGATCGAGCCGACGGGATCGGACAGGCCCGCGACATCCTCCAAGCCTTTGGCGATCGCTTCGACGCGCTTGGGATCGAGGCGCGTACGGTCGACCATCGCGGCCGAATTGCCGTTATGCATCGCGAAGGCGATGTCGCGCGCATTGGCGGCAAGGATCGCGTCGGTCGCGGCGCGCAGCTTGTCGGCCGCGTTGCGCAAGGCGGCGTTCTTGACCTTGGTCGGCGCTTGCGCGAGCACGGCAGCGGCTTCGCGCGCGCGTTTGCCCATTGCGAGCATCGTCGCTTTGAGGTCGAGATCGGTCGTGGTGGCGGCGGCGGGTTCGGCGGGCGTCATGATTCTTATCCGGCAACTTTACGGCGAAGGGCGGGCGGCAGCAAATCGCCGGCACGCGGTCGGGCTCGATAGAAAAGTTTCATCGCCCCGGTCCCCCGGCCATCGCGAGATCGTCGCGATGGATCAACTCGTCGCGGCCGCGATAGCCGAGTAATTCGGCGATCTCCGCCGATTTGCGGCCCTGGATCGCGCGCGCATCGGCGGCGGAATAGGCGCTAAGCCCCCGCGCCAATTCGCGGCCCGCTTTGTCGAGCACGCGAATCGCGTCGCCGCGATCGAACTCGCCGTTCACCGTCACCACGCCGGCCGGCAGCAACGACTTGCCGCGCGACAACGCCGCCGCAGCGCCATCGTCGACGACGACGGAACCGGCGGGCTGTACCGTGCTGGCGATCCAGCGTTTGCGCGCCGAGGCGGGCGAGCCTTGCGGCATGAACCAAGTGACGCGGGCACCCTGCTCCAGCGCCATCAAAGGATTGTCGCGCTTGCCGAGTGCGATGCCCATGCGGCAACCCGCGCCCAAAGCGATGCGCGCCGCCCCCAGCTTGGTGACCATGCCGCCCGACGAATAGCCGGGCCGCGCTTCGCCCGCCATCGCGAGGATGTCGGGCGTCAATTCCAAAACTTCGGGAATGTGCTTGGCGTCGGGATTGCTGTGCGGATCGGCGGTGTAAAGCCCGTCGATATCCGACAGCAGGATCAACGTATCGGCCGAGGCCATTTGCGCCACACGCGCGGCCAATCGGTCGTTATCGCCGAAACGAATTTCCTCGGTCGCGATCGTGTCGTTCTCGTTGATGATCGGCACGGCTTTGGCGTCGAGGAGTTTCGCCACCGTCGCGCGCGCGTTGAGGTGGCGGCGGCGCGCTTCGGTATCGTCGGGCGTCAGCAACACTTGCGCGCCCACGATGCCGCGCGCCCCCAACGCCTCGGCCCAGGCATGGGCGAGCCACACCTGACCAGTCGCCGCGGCGGCCTGCTTTTCCTCGATCTTCAAACCGCGCCGGCCGAAGCCGAGCTTCCAGCGGCCGATCGCGACGGCGCCCGACGTGACCACCGCAATCTCGATGCCGCGCTTCACCAGCACGGCGATATCGTCGGCGAGCTTGTCGAGCCAGGCTTTGCGGATTTCGCCCGCTTCGTCGACGATCAACGCCGAGCCGGTCTTCACGACCATCCGCTTCGTTGCGGCGAAGGGGGTGGCCAGGGCGGTCATCGGTAATCGTCGTCGCGGCGCATCGCGTCGCGCGCGGCCTTATCCTCGACGCGCCGCTCGAGTACGGGCGGGACGAGCGCACGCAGCACTTCTTTGACACCCTTGCCGGCCGCACCCGACAGCGCGAGCACGGCATGACCACCGCCGCGCTTTTTGGCGGCGCGCTTCAAGGCGGTGAGTTTCTTTTTGAGGTCTTCGGGCTCGATCGCATCGATCTTGTTGAGGCCCAGAATCTCGGGCTTCGTTTCGATCCCCGCGCCATAGGCTTCAAGCTCGTCGCGGATCTGGTTATAGGCGGCGGCGACTTTATCTTGCGTGCCGTCGATCAAATGCAGGATGGCGCCGCAACGCTCGACATGACCGAGGAAGCGATGACCCAGGCCCTTGCCTTCGGCGGCACCGGCGATCAAACCGGGCAGATCGGCGACAACCAATTCCTCGTCGTCGATGCGCACGACGCCGAGCTGCGGCTTCAACGTGGTGAAGGGATAATCGGCGATCTTCGGCTTGGCCGACGTCGTAGCGGCGAGGAATGTCGACTTGCCCGCGTTGGGCAACCCGACGAGACCGACATCGGCGATCAGCTTCAAGCGCAGCCACAGCCAGCGTTCTTCGCCGGGCCAGCCGGGCAGCGCCTTGCGCGGCGCTTGGTTGGTCGAGCTTTTGTAATGCGTATTGCCGAAGCCGCCATCGCCGCCCTTGCAGAGCTGCACACTCTGGCCCGCTTCGACCATATCGACGACCACGGTCTCCTGATCGTCTTCCAGGATCGTCGTGCCGACGGGCACTTTCAGCGTGATGTCCTGGCCCGACAGGCCGGAACGTTGGCGGCCTTCGCCGTGATGGCCCTTCTCGGCCTTGAAATGCTGCTGATAGCGATAGTCGATCAGCGTGTTGAGATTGGCGACCGCTTCGATGAAGACCGAACCGCCGCGCCCGCCGTCGCCGCCGTCGGGCCCGCCATATTCGATGAATTTCTCACGCCGGAAGCTGACGGCGCCCGCACCGCCGTCGCCGGACTTCACGAAGATTTTGCACTGATCGAGAAACTTCATCGGTTTCGGGCTCTATGCGCGAAGCAGGCTCTAAATGCGCGAAGGGGAGCGGCCTTGCCGGCCGCTCCCCTTCCGTAATCCGTTCGTGGCGAAGGGTCGGCGGCGCCTATTCGGCGGCGGCCGGCACCGGAGCCAGTTCGATCGAGACGATCGTCTTGCCGCCGGCCTTGTGGAACTTCACCCGGCCCGGCTTCAGCGCGAACAGCGTGTGGTCGCGGCCCATGCCGACTTCCTTGCCGGCGATGTAGACCGTGCCGCGCTGACGAACGAGGATGTTGCCGGCGAGGACAGTCTGGCCGCCCGCGCGCTTCAACCCAAGGCGCCGGCCTTCGGTATCGCGGCCGTTGCGGGAAGAACCGCCTGCTTTCTTATGTGCCATAACCCGTGCTCCCTCAGGCGACCTTGATATCGACGATGCGCAGCGTCGTTTCGAACTGGCGATGGCCGTTCTTGCGGCGCGAGTTCTTGCGGCGGCGCTTCTTGAAGACCAGGACCTTGTCGCCCTTGCCTTGCTCGAGAACGGTCGCGGTGACCTTCGCGCCGGCCAGCGTCGGCGCGCCGACCTTGGCGGTGGCGCCGTCGACGACCATCAGAACGTCGCTCAGTTCGACCGTCTTACCGGCCTCGCCGTCCAATTTCTCGACGACGACGACGTCGTTCTTGGCGACTTTGTATTGCTTGCCGCCGGTGCGGATGACTGCGTACATCTTGCCGTTCTCCAAGTTCCGCGTATCCGGGCGGCCGAAGGGCCAAGGACGACGAAACCGTGCAAAAAACCGGCCGCGACGAGCCTGGGAAGGCCCTCGCGGCGTGAGGGCGCGGAATATACGCGGGTTCTCGGGCCTGTCAAGCGCGCAAGGGGGTGTCGGCACATGCCCGTTAAGCGCTTGATCGGCCAAGTATAGTCCACTGCGGACAGGACGTGCAAACCCTGCTACATCCCGGCCCTCGATGACCCAAACCGCCCCTTCGGGAGCGGCCCGGCTGCTGCGCTGGGCCTGGATCCCCGTGACGCTGGCCGCTTTGGCGGGGCTGGCCCTGCTGGTCGACTGGAAAACGGTCGGGCGGGAATTGGCGGGCGCCTCGCTGCCCGAGCTTGCCGCCATGCTGGCGATCTGGGGCCTTTGGCTCGCCGTGCGGCCGATGCGCATGCGCATGTTCGTGCGCGCGACGGGCCATGGCGACCGGCTGACGGTCAACGACGCGTTCGGCACGCATGCGGTCGGCAACTCGGTCAATTCGCTGCTACCCATGCGCGCGGGCGAGGTCGCGATGATCTGGCTTTTGCACAAACGCGCGAACGTGCCCGCGGGCAGCGGCGCTTCGGCGATCGTGCTCGATCGCTTGTGCGATCTATTCGGCGCGCTGGGCTTGCTGCTGATTGCGATGTCGCGCATGTCGCAAATGCCGGAAACGATTTCGCAAGGCGTGCCGATTTTCGCGGCCGCGTTGATCGCGACGTTGGTCGTGTTCGCGATCGGCCTGCGCTTTCGCGGCTTCGTGATGCGCCTGGCCGCGCGCGTGCTGCCGGCGAAGATCCTCCCGCCACTCGGCCATTTGCTCGACGGGTTGAGCGTGCTCGCAAGGCCGCGCGTGGCGCTCGGCGCCATGTTGTGGACGGCCGCGATCTGGAGCTTGATCGCCGCGTCGTTCTATTTCGGCATGGACGCGATCCTGCCCGATCTGCGCCCGACCATGGCGATCTTCACCGTGGCGGTGATCTCGCTCGCCTTCCTGGTGCCCGCCGCCCCGGGCGGGATCGGCGTGTTCCATGCGGCGGCGGTGTTCGCCCTGTCGATCTTCGGCGTGCCCGCGGAACCCGCACTTGCCTTCGCCATCCTCACCCACGCGCTGACCTTCGTGTTCGGCCTGTGCGTGGCGCTCGCCTGGGTGTTGGCGAACGGGATCAACCCCCGAATCCTCACCCACCGCGTCGACGAAGCCACGGATTCAAAAGGCGAATGACGACACTTGCCCGGCGCGGCGTTCGGGGTTAGGTTCCCGGCCCTTCGAGACCGCGAAGACGTTGCGGACAGGTGGCCGAGTGGCTGAAGGCGTCAGTCTCGAAAACTGAAATACCGGCAACGGTATCGTGGGTTCGAATCCCACCCTGTCCGCCACTACGCCCGAGCCCCCCAAACCGGAGGCTCGGGCGTAGTGCTTTTGATCGCTCTAATCTATTCGGGTGGTATCAGAAGATACGTTTGTTAATGAATGTGCATTTGGTGCACAAAGCGACCCTGTTATGTTAAAAAAATCTGTTTTTATTAACATATAGGGCACGCTATGTTAAAGCCAACGTACCGCTTGCCGGAACTGCCGCCACCAATCGATCTTGAGACCGTTCCGATCCTTAAGGCGCTTGCGGCCGCAAATCGTGCGCTCGCCGAATTGAAAGGGCGTGCGGCGACGATCCCGAACCAAAGCATCTTGATCGATACGCTCGCTTTACAAGAAGCGAAAGCAAGCTCCGAAATCGAAAACATAGTTACGACCCAGGATGAGTTGTTCCAAGTCGATATATTTCCCGAAGGCCCAGGATCGTCCGCCGCAAAGGAAGTCGCGCTATATCGTGAAGCTTTGAGGCTGGGGTACGATCGTCTCGTCACGTCGGGACGAATCCTCTCGAACAACACGCTGATCGAGATGTTTCGCTTGCTAAAAAGGCGTGACGACGGATTCAGAACAACGCCCGGCACGGCGCTGAAAAACGATCGCACCGGTGTGATCGTTTATGTGCCTCCGCAGGACGCCGACGAGATCATCGCCTTAATGACGGCGCTCGAGCGATTCATGAACGACGACGCAGCGTGCAAGCTCGATCCTCTCATTAAGATGGCGCTGCTCCATCATCAATTCGAGAGCATCCATCCTTTCGCCGACGGCAACGGGCGCATCGGACGAATTCTCAATGTTCTGTATCTGACGCGAACGGGCTTACTCGACACGCCCATTCTCTATCTCAGCCGCCACATCACACGGACCAAGGACGATTATTATCGACTACTGCAAGCCGTACGCGATGACGGTGTATGGGAAGAGTGGATCGTCTATATGCTCGAAGCTGTGGCAGTGACCGCGCGCACCACGCTCCAACTCGTCGAGGGTGTGCGCGAACAAATGGCGCGCGCCAAGCATCGGATGCGCACCGAATTGCCGAAGATATATTCGCAGGATCTTCTAAACAATTTGTTCCGGCACCCCTACACGCGGATCGAATTCGTCGCCAGCGACCTCGACGTGACCCGTCAAACGGCGGCGAAATATCTCGAAACGCTCACCGCGAGCGGATTCGTACATAAGCACCAGAACGGTCCCAGCAACTACTACATCAACGTCGAACTCGTCCGGCTCTTTATGGAAATTGCCGACGACAAACGCGACTGACGCGCCCTACGCCGCCGTCACGCGCCAGATGACGTTGCCGACGTCGTCGGCCATCAGCAGCGAATTGTCGGGGCCGAGCGTCACGCCGACCGGGCGCCCATAGGACACGCTTTCGTCCGGCGCCAAGAAGCCCCACAAAATGTCGCGCGACGGGCCCGAGGGCTTGCCGTTTTCGAACGGCACGAACACGACCTTGTAGCCGCTGAGCTTGCTGCGGTTCCACGAGCCGTGCTGGCCGATCACCATGCCGTCGGGGAAGCCCGGCAGCGTGCCCGCCGGCATCCAGCACAGGCCCAGCGACGCGGTATGCCCGCCAAGGGCGAAATCCGGCGTGATCGAACTTGCGACCAACGCTTCGTTTTGCGGCACGCGATCGTCGACGATGCGGTCCCAATAGCTATAGGGCCAGCCATAGAACCCGCCCTCGGTCACCGAAGTCAGATAATCGGGCGGCGTTTCGTCGCCCAAGCCGTCGCGCTCGTTGACCACGGTCCACAGCTTGCCGGTCGTCGGCTCCCACGCCATGCCCACGGCATTGCGCAAGCCGCCCGCGAAAATGCGATCGGTGCCGGCGGCAAGGTCGAGCACATGGATCGCGGCGCGGCCTTCCTCGGCTTCCATGCCGTCATCGGCGATATTGGTGAGCGAGCCCACGCCCGCATAAAGCAACTTGCCGTCTTGGCTGGGCAGCAGACTGCGCGTCCAATGTCCGCCGGGCTTGAACGTCGCGATGCGCTTGCCGGGTGCCTCAATGCGCGTTGCGTCCTTCGCATAGGGGAACGCCATCACGCCATCGGTATTGCCGACGTAAAACGTGTCGCCGAGCAGCGCCATGCCGAAGGGTTGATTGAGCCCTTCCATGAACGGCGCTTGAATTTCGGCGACACCGTCGCCGTCGGCGTCGCGCAAGCGCGTGATGCGATTGGCGCTGGGCACGATGGCACCCGCACGCTGCATGGTGGCGCGCGTCGCAAGACCGAACACGGTCTTCACCGGGCCCGGCACGGTGCTGGACTCCGCGATCAACACGTCGCCGTTCGGCAGACAATAGATCCAGCGCGGATGGTCGAGATTGCGCGCGAAGGCGTTCACCTTCAAACCCGGGGCGGCCATCGGCACTTGCCCCGGCGCCCAGCCTTGCGCGGTCGGCATCTTCAAGGTCGGTACCGCACCTTGCGGCTTGGCCACAGGAATTGCGGGCGCGCTGCCCCAGGCCGGAGTCGGGTCCCCGTCGCGCATCCGCCGCAGTGCCACCGCACCGCCACCGACAAGTGCAACCACACGCGCGAATATCTTGGAAAAGCTCATCGCCGCTCTCTCCGAACTCTTGGCCCCGCTGGCATTGGCGGAGACGGGTTGGTACCATTGATATTATCTTTCTGGAATAGCGTCCGCATGCTCGCCCGCCGCCGCTTCTCGGCCCTTCTTCTCGCCGCCGCTTCGCGCCCCAATATCGCCGTCGCCGCGCCCTCCATAAGGGTCGGCGTGCTGCGCTTCGGCACGGTGTCGTGGGAGATCGACGTCATTCGCCAACACGGGCTTGCCGCCGTCGCCCCGCAGGAATTGGCCGCGCAGCAAGCGGCACAGATCGCGCTGCAAGCGGGCCAGGTCGACGCGATCGTCGTCGATTGGATGTGGGTCGCGCGCCAACGCGCCACCGGCGCGGATTGGAGCTTCGTGCCCTTCTCCAACGCCGTCGGCGCGCTGATCGCCCCCGAAGCATCGCCGGTGCGCAAAGTCGCCGACCTTCCCGGCAAGCGGCTGGGCATCGCGGGCTCGCCGCTCGACAAAAGCTGGCTGATCTTGCGCGCCTACGCCAAGGAACGCCTCGGGATCGATCTCGACGCGGCGACCGAGCGCAGCTTCGCCGCCCCGTCGCTGCTGGCCGAGCAAATGAAACTCGGCCGGCTCGACGCGGTGTTGACCTTCTGGCCCTTCGCCGCGCGGGCCGAAGCCGCCGGTGCGCGCCGCGTGATGGCGGTTGAAGAAGCGGTCGCGGAACTGGGCATCGGCACGGGTGTGCCCTATCTCGGCTACACCTTCTCGACCGCGTGGGCCCAACGCAATCCCGAAACGCTGGCGAGCTTCCTTGCCGCGTCGCGCCAAGCGCGGGGCATTCTCGCGCGGTCGGACGACGAATGGCGGCGTTTGCGCCCGTTGACCAATGCGACCGACGACGGCGAACTCGTCAAACTTCGCGATTGGTATCGCGCGGGCATGCCGCGCCAATGGGGCACGGACGAGCGCGATGCCGCGTCGAAACTCTACGCCCTGCTCGCGCGCATCGGCGGGCCCGCTTTGGTCGGCCCAGCCGCAACCGTGCCGCCGGGCATTTTCTGGCCGGTCGAGTGGCGGGACGCTTCGTGACGAATAGCCTGCCCACGCGGATCGCCTCGACGCTTGGCTTTCTCGCATTTTGGCAAATCGGCGCGATGTTCTCCGATAATCGCTTGCTGCCGAGCTTCAGCGCCGTGGCGTTTGAAATGTGGCGGCTGTCGGCCGATGGCACGTTGCCGCTTCATCTCGGCATCACGCTGGCGCGCGTCGCCGCCGCCTTCACGCTGACGCTGTTGCTGGGCGGCGCCTTGGGCATCGCGATGGGACGCTGGCGCCAGCTCGATGCGGCGCTGGACAGCGCCGTAACGCTGCTGCTGAACATGCCGGCCCTGGTGCTGATCGTGCTGATCTATGTGTGGTTCGGCCTGACCGAGGCCGCCGCGATCGGCGCCGTGGCGCTCAACAAGCTGCCGAACACGGCGGTCACGTTGCGCGAGGGCGCCCGTGCGCTGGACCCGGCGCTGATGGAAATGGCGCGCAGCTTCCGCATGTCCCGCTTGCGCGTGTTGCGCCATGTGATCCTGCCGCAGTTGGCGCCCTATATCGTCGCGGCGGCGCGATCGGGCCTCGCATTGATCTGGAAGATCGTGCTGGTCGTTGAACTGCTCGGCCGCAGCAACGGGGTCGGCTTCCAGATCCAGATCCATTTCCAGCTTTTCGATGTGACGGCGATCCTGGCCTACGCGCTCGCCTTCGTGATGGTCGTGCAACTCATCGAATGGGCGGCGTTCCAGCCGCTCGAAAGGCGGGTCGCAAAATGGCGGATGTGATCTTGCGCCTGCATATCGCCGGCAAGGCATTCGGCACACGGAAGGTGCTGGGCGCGATCGACCTTGCGCTGGGTGCGCGCGAGATCGTCGCTATCGTCGGCCCGTCGGGCTGCGGCAAGACGACATTGCTGCGCATCGCCGGCGGGCTGGAGCGCGATTTCAACGGCAGCCTGGAATGGCCGCACGGCCGCACCCCGCGCATCGGCACCGTGTTCCAGGAACCGCGCTTGCTGCCGTGGCGTACGGTGCGTGAAAACCTGCGCCTTGCCCAAGAAACGCCTGACGACGCTTTGGCCGATAATCTGCTCGACACGCTCGGCCTGCTGCAATTTGCGGATG
The DNA here is from genome assembly GCA_020161965.1 of Pseudomonadota bacterium. Lineage (GTDB taxonomy): Bacteria > Pseudomonadota > Alphaproteobacteria > CACIAM-22H2 > CACIAM-22H2 > Tagaea. The sequence continues at coordinate 1,980 of JAIUNH010000031.1, read as the reverse complement.
CCTATCCGGGCACGCTGTCGCTGGGTATGGCGCGGCGGGCGGCGATCGCGCGCGCCTTCGCCGTATCGCCGGAACTCGTGCTGCTCGACGAGCCCTTCGTTTCGCTTGACGCGGACATGGCGGCACATAGCCGCGATCTCGTGCTGACCGCGTGGCGCGCAAGGCCCACCGCGATGCTGCTGGTCACGCATGATCGCGCCGAGGCCGAAAGCATGGCCGACCGCATTCTGGAACTCGGCGACGAACCGGCGCGCATCGTGGCGGAAATCCGTGTTCAGGCGCCGCGCGGTTAACGCCCGACCTTCACCGGTCCGTCTTTGCGCAGCAGGGCCGCGAGGTTCGCGTAAGGCAGCACGACGTCATACATGCCGTGCGCGTAGGGGCCGACTTCGTAAGGATCGAACACGATCGTCAGCGCCGTTTCGCCCCAGCAGAAGCGCGTATCGGCTTTCAGCGCGTCGAGCAGTTCTTCGCGCGGCACGGCATCGCTGAAGCCGGGCTTGGTTTTGAACAGGCGCCGCAAACCGCTATCGACGCGCGGCACGAGTTTCTCGCGCCAATCCGCACCCGCGAAGACGTCGCCGGGTTTGGCGAATTTCCCGGTCCGCAGATCGACCAGCGAACACAGCGTGCCGCCATTGCCATGGGCACCGCCGGTATAGGCCCAAACGAGCAAGCGAATGCCGACGGCTTGCGCGCCAGCCTGCGCCGCCGATCCGCGCTGCAACGTTTCCCAGCCACGGAAATATTCTTCGTCGCGTTGATCGGCGAAGGCTTCGAGCGCTTCGCTTTCGGCCGCCGTCGCATCGCGGCGATAGGCGTCGTTCACCTCGGCGAATTTCGCGCCACGAAAGCGCGGATAGTCGATCTCGACCGAGAATTCGTATTCGCCCGCTTTATCGGCGTGACGGATCGCGACCCATTCGACGGAAGAGGATTGCGCAACCGCATTCGCGGCAAGCAGGAACAACGCGGCGGCAAGCCCCGCGCGCAAGTTCACGTCTTCGTGCCCGGCGGCAATTCGGCTTGATCGAGTTTGGCGCCTACGAATTTCGCGGCCGTCGTCTTGGCGTTCAGCAGACGCGCGAAGCGCAGATCCGCACCCGAGAAATCGGCCGCGCGCAGATCGCAATCGGTGAGATTGGTCGCGATCTTGCGCCCCGACGGCTTGCCGTCCTTGCCGATGATGTCGGCGGGAAACAGGATCGCCTTGCGCAGCTTGGCGCCGCGCAGCGAAGCGCCCATCAACACAGCGCCCGACAAATCGGCGTTGTCGAGAATGGCGCCGTCGAGCCGGACCTTGATGAAGGTCGCGAGCACGAGGCGTGCACCCATCAACGACGCGCCCGACAAATCGGCGCCATCGAACGCGGCACCGGAAAGATCGGCGCCGACCAGATCGGCGCCTTGCAGACCCAGCCCCGCGAACGCCGCACGAGCCCCCACGCGCCCGCCCGAACGCATCCAATCGGCGTGGTTGCGCACCATCACCTTGAGCGAATCGGGCGGCACCGTGCCTTCGGCAGGCATCGGCATCTTCGCTTGTTCCATATTGGAACCGTCGAACGAAGCGCCCGCGACATTGGCACCGGTCAGCGTCGCCCCGCGCAGATCGCAACCGGCGAGGCGGGTGCCGCACAACGCCGCCCCGCGGAAATTGGCGTTGGCGAGGCGCGCCCCCGACAAATCGCAGCCGGTCAAATCCGCGCCCGCGAAACTGGCGCCATTCATTTCCGCGTCGACGAAGCTGGACGACGCAAAACTCGCATTGTCGAAATTGGCGTTGTCGAGCTTCGCCTTGCCCATATCGACGCCGTCGAACGTGGCGCCGTCGAACGAGGATTTGCGTTCCGGGTCGCTGGACATCTTGACCGATTTGCCCGGCCGGAAATCGGCGTTGCGCAAATCGCAGGCCGAAAGCTTGGCGTTGGCGAAATTCGACCCGCGTCCGTCGAAGCGGCGCAGGTCGCAGCCGACCAT
>JAIUNH010000030.1 GCA_020161965.1 Pseudomonadota bacterium | reverse complement strand
TTGCGCACCACGCGCTGATTGGTCGGATTGTCCTCCGCCACCAGCACCAGATGGCCGCGCCGCAGCGCCGATTCGCGCGTGCCCGGCGTCAGCAGGCGATGGCGCCCGACCTCGATGTCGCTTTGGACGACCAAAGACGGATCGCATTCGTCGAGCTTCACGTCGAAGCGGAAGGTCGAGCCTTCGCCCGGCCGGCTGTCGATCTCGATTTTGCTGCCCATCATCTCGACGATGCCGCGACAGATCGATAGGCCCAATCCCGTGCCGCCATATCTGCGCGTGGTCGAGGTGTCGGCTTGATGGAAGGCCGAGAACAGCCGGGCCTGCTGTTCCGCCGTCATGCCGATGCCCGTGTCGCGGATCTCGAAACGCCAGGTTCCGGGGATGGGCGCATGCGTGACGGCGACGTCGATCTCGCCCGCCTCGGTGAATTTCACCGCGTTGCCGATCAGGTTGAACAGCACTTGGCGCAACCGCAGCGCGTCGCCGAACACGGCTTCGGGCAAGCCTTCGTCGATGCGCGCCGCCAAGCGCAGGCCCTTGGCCGAGGCGGCGGGTTCCAGCGCGTTGACCACGGTTTCGATCACGCGGCGGGGTGCGATCGGCACGGATTCGAGTTCCAGCTTGCCCGCTTCGATCTTCGAGAAATCGAGAATGTCGCCGATGATCTGGATCAGGCTTTGCGCGGCTTCGTGCGCGATGCCCGCAAGTTCGGCCTGATCGGCGGTCAAAGGCTGGCGGCGCAGCAATTCCAGCGTGCCGATCACGCCGTTGAGCGGCGTGCGGATCTCGTGGCTCATCACCGCCAGGAATTCGGACTTGGCGCGCGCGGCTTCCTCGGCGGCTTGGGCCGCGTCGCGCAACGCTTGTTCGAGCTTGCGCCGCTCGCCGATATCGATCGACACGGTCAACACGCCGGTGATCTCGCCCGCATCGTCGCGCACGGCGGTCTTGGTCGTGAGCCACGCGCGTTGGCGGCCATCGGCGTCGATATTCTCGAAATCGTAGACGATCGTGCCGCGCCGCCCGTCGAGGATCTCGACGTCGAGATCTTCGTTGCGCACGACTTGGGTGGCGCTGGGCGTGAGCGGGACGAGATCGGCGAGCCGCTTGCCGATCGCCGTGCGCCGGTCGAAGCCGAAGACTTCGGCCTGATAGCGGTTGAACATCGTATAGCGCAGATCGCGGCCTTTGACGTTCACGTTGGCCGGCATCGCGTCGATGACCGATTCCAAGAAATCGCGCGCTTGCTTGGCCGCGCGCTCGCTGTCGCGCGTGCGCGTCACGTCGGTGAAGGTATAGACGACGCCGCCTTCCGGTATCGGGCGCACGCGCACTTCCAGCGCGCTGCCGCCGGCCCCGGCCAATTCGAACGCTTGCGCTTGGCCGTTGCGCGCGATGGCGATGCGCTCGGCGATCGCCGCCGCGCGCCGACCCGGATCGGCGATATGCGCTTCGAAATAGGCGCGGATGATGTCTTCGATCGGCGTGCCGCGCCGTGCGGCCGCGGCGGGCAGGCCCAGCATCTGGGCGAAGCGCGAATTGGCGATCTGCAATTCGTAATTCGCGTCGAGCAGCGCCAAGCCCTGATCCATGTTGTCGAGGCTCGCGCGCAATACCGTTTCCGCGCGCTGGATTTCCGACATGGCTTGGCGGAACACTTCCGTCGCGCGCGCCATGCGGCCGATCTCGTTGCCGAAATCGAGATAGGGGATCGTGGTGTCGATGCGCCCCGCCGACACATCCTCCAGCGCGCGGGCGATGTCGCGCACCGGGCCGGTGGTCAGGCGTGCCACCGCCAGCGCCGACAACAGGCCCAGCACCGCGCCGACGACGATCAGCGCCAAGCCTTGCCCGCCCATATCGGTCACGCGCCGTTCGACCAGCGTGACGAGGCCGGCTTCGGCGTTGGCGGCGAGGGCGCGCAAGCGCTCGGTCAAATGCTCGATCTCGCGGCCTTCCGCGTCGATGCCGCGCGCGACGAGCCCTTCAGCACTTTCGGCCGCGAGGCGCACGGCGCGGGCCCCACGCGCCACTTCCGCGATTTCCGACGCGAGGTCGGGATCGACCGCGTTGCGGCCCCATTCCAAGGCGGCCAGCGCCACGTCGAGCCGCGCGGAAAGATCGGCGCGCCCGCGCTCGGCCTGATAGGCGAGGGAGAGGGTGCGCGTTTCGATCAGCGCGTCGCGCAACCCGTTGGCGCGCGCAGCCCCGGCCGCGTCGCGCTGCGACGAACGTGTCGCCGCGATGTCGCGCAGATTGAGCTCCGCCTGTTCGGCGATCAGCGCCAGGCGTTCATAGGCGATGTTGCGGTCGGCTTGCAGCCCCGCGGCTTGTTCGAACACATTGCCGAAGCGCGCGAGACCTTCGCGCGTGGCTTCCAGCACCGCGGCGCGTTCGCCCGCGCGCTCGCCGCGCTTGGCGTCGGCGACCAATTCGGCCATGTCGGCGAGTTTGACGCGCGCGATGGCGGCGTGGCTGGGATCGCCCGAACTCAGGAATTCGCGCACCGACAAGCGCAGCTGGCCCAGCGACCGGTCGATCGTGTTGGCGGTGTCGGCGACTTCCTTCAGCGTGCGCAGGCGCGCGAACTCGGCGCCGATCTCGCGCGTCTGGACGATGCCGGTGACGATCGAGGCGATCAGCACGCCGACCAGCGCGCCGAACCCCAACAACGTCATCGCCAGAATGGAAAGCTTGCCGCCGCCCGCACCGCCCGCCAGCACCGGCGCGTCGCGCACCGACAGGCGGACCATCTTCTCCGCCGGAATCGTTTCGGCGGCGCGGTCGCGATCGCGCTCCTCGTCGGATTTGCTGCGGGCGGGCGCGCCGCGCAGCGTGAAATATCCTTCCTTGCCGTCGTTCATGCGCCCGTTCGTTCCCCCTGCGGCTTTTTATCCGGATGCCGCTTCGTTCAGGTTCAATATTTGGGCCAGCCGCGCGGAGAGTTTGTCGGCCGCCACCGGCTTCAGCACGTAACCCGCCGGGCGCAGCTGCTTGGCTTTATGAACGGTATCCACGTCGCCATGGCCGGTGACGAAGATGACGGGCACGTCGCGCGCGGGCGGCTGCAATTCGGTGCGCACGCGCTCCAGGAATTTCAGACCGCCGACCGGTGCCATGGTGATGTCCGACAGCACCACGTCGCAATGCGCCATGGATTTCAGCGCCGTGATCCCGGCTTCGCCGTCGGCCGCCTCGTGGATCTGATAGAAGCCGATATTGCGCAGCATCTGGATCAGGTTGCGGCGCATGACCGGATCGTCCTCGACGACCAAGATCGGATAGGCGGCGAATTCGACGCGATAATGCGGCTTCTGGCTCATCGGCGTACCGGTCATGTGGGGCGCGGGAATCGAGATGTGACGGGGACTTGACCCTGCAGCATAAGCGGACGGCACCCGGCTCCGCCATAGCCGGAATTATTTCGTAGTTTTAAGGGCTTGGCGCAGCGCCCTTTTCGTATTGAGGGGGGCGGGAGCGGCGGTTATAAGCCTCGCCTTGGAATTCCCTGCCGGGTCCGCGCGTTGAACGCGCTCGATCCCGCCTTTTCACCGGAGAAACGCCGCACATGGCCGATTATATCGTCAAGGACATCTCGCTCGCCGAATGGGGCCGCAAGGAACTGTCGATTGCGGAATCCGAAATGCCGGGCCTGATGGCCATTCGCGCCGAATACGGCAAGGCGCAGCCGCTGAAGGGTGCGCGCATCGCCGGCTCGCTGCACATGACGATCCAGACCGGCGTGCTGATCGAAACGCTGAAGGCGCTGGGTGCCGACGTGCGCTGGGCGTCGTGCAACATCTTCTCGACCCAAGATCACGCCGCCGCGGCGATCGCCGTCGCCGGGACGCCGGTCTTCGCCATCAAGGGCGAAACGCTGGTCGAGTATTGGGACTACACCCACAAGATTTTCGAGTGGGCCGATGGCGGCGTGCCGAACATGATCCTGGACGACGGTAGCGACGCCACGCTGCTGATCCATCTCGGCATCAAGGCGGAGAAGGACCTCTCGGTCGTCTCCAACCCGACGAACGAGGAAGAGGAAGTCCTCTACGCCGCGATCAAGAAGCGCGTGAAGGAACAGCCGGGCTGGTATTCGAAGGTCGGCGCCTCGGTGCGCGGCGTGACCGAAGAAACGACCACCGGCGTGCATCGCCTCTACCAGATGGAAAAGGACGGCTCGCTGCTGTTCCCGGCCATCAACGTCAACGACTCGGTCACCAAGTCGAAGTTCGACAATCTGTATGGCTGCCGTGAATCGCTGGTCGACGCGATCCGCCGCGCGACCGACGTCATGATGTCGGGCAAGGTCGCCGTCGTCGCCGGCTACGGCGACGTGGGCAAGGGCTCGGCCGCGTCGCTGCGCCAGTCGGGCGCGCGCGTGCTCGTCACCGAAGTCGATCCGATCTGCGCGCTGCAGGCGGCGATGGAAGGCTACGAGGTCGTGACGATGGAAGACGCCGCGCCGCGCGGCGACATCTTCGTGACGGCGACGGGCAATATCGACGTCATCACGGTGGACCACATGCGCGCGATGAAGGATCGCGCGATCGTGTGCAACATCGGCCACTTCGACAGCGAGATCCAGGTCGCGGGTCTGCGGAATTTCAAGTGGAACAACATCAAGCCGCAGGTCGACGAGATCGAGCTGTCGTCGGGCAAGCGCATTCTGCTGCTCGCCGAAGGCCGCCTCGTGAACCTGGGCTGCGCCACGGGCCATCCCAGCTTCGTGATGTCGTCGTCGTTCTCGAACCAGACGCTCGCCCAGATCGAGCTGTGGACGAAGCGCGACGCCGGCGCCTACAAGAACAAGGTCTACACGCTGCCCAAGACGCTGGACGAAAAGGTCGCGGCGCTGCACTTGGAAAAGATCGGCGTGAAGCTCTCGAAGCTCACCCCGGCCCAGGCCAAGTACATCAACGTGACCCAGCAGGGTCCGTTCAAGGCCGACCACTACCGCTACTAAAACCAGCCCTTCGGGGCTTGGGTTTCGGACGGCCGGCGGGGCAACCCGCCGGCCGTTTTCGTTTGGTGCGACGCGGCCTGCGTACCTACACTCCCGCCCCATGGAGTTCGCCCTAGCCGGCTTGGCGTTCGCACTCGCCGCCGCCCTTTATTGGGCGTGGCGCGAACGCGGCCGTGCCGTTGCGGCGGAAGCGCGCGCGACGGCGGCCGAAACCGAGAAGCGCGAGATTTCGGTGCGCGCTAATCTCCAGCGCGTCGAACGCGAAGCGGCGGAAGATGCACTCCGCCGCCTCGAATCCGCGCTCGACGCGTTGCCCGTTCCCTTGTGGCGGCGCGATCCCGACCAGCGCCTCGTCTGGTGCAACACCGCCTATGCCGATGCGGGCGGGGCGGATCGCAACGATTTTATCGTCGGCGCGACGCAGCTTGGCGGCGAATCCTGCACGCGCAAGCTGACGGCCCTCGCGCGCTTGGCGTTGGCCGCGCGCACGTCGCAAAGCGATTCAGGGCATCTGATCGTCGCGGGTGCCCGCCGGCTCTATGACTTTGTCGAGGCGCCGTTGCCCGATGGCGGCACGATCGGCATGGCGGTCGACCAGACCGAGCGCGAGGAAGGCGGGATCGAACTCGCCCGCCATATCGGCGCGCAAGGCACGGTCTTGGAAACGATGCCGGTCGCGATCGCGATTTTCGGCGCCGACAAGCGGCTCAAATACGCGAACTCGGCCTATGCGCGTTTGTGGCGCGTGGACGAGGATTGGCTGGCGACCGAGCCCGAATACGGCGAAGTGCTTGAGTCGTTGCGCGAGCGCCGCCGCCTGCCGGAATTCGCCGATTTCCGCATGTTCAAGCGCCAGCGCGTGGCGCTGTTCGATTCGATCTTCGAGCCGATCGACGAATTGATGTATCTGCCCGACGGCACGACCTTGCGCGAGCGCTGCTTGGCGCACCCGCTCGGCGGGTTGCTGTTCGCGTTCGAGGACGTGACAGACCGGCTCACACTCGAGCGCTCCTACAACACCCTCATCGCCGTGCAGCGCGCCACGCTCGACAACCTTCAGGAAGGGGTCGCGGTGTTCGGGTCGGACAGCAAGATGAAGCTGCACAACCCGGCCTTCGCGCGCATTTGGGATATGCCGGAAGCCGCGTTGATCGCCGAGCCGCATATCGGCGAGGTGATCGATCTGATGCGGCCCTTCTATCCCGCCGACGAGGATTGGGAAGACACGAAATCGCGCCTCGCCGACGATATCGGGGCGCGCGAGCCGGTGCGGGCCCGGCTGGAACGCGCCGACGGGCGCATTCTCGATTACGCGCTCGTGCCGCTGCCCGATGGGGCGACACAGCTTTCCTATCTCGACGTCACCGATACGATCCGCGTCGAGCGCGCCTTGCGCGAACGCGCCGAAGCGCTGGAAGCCGCCGACCGGCTCAAATCCGAATTCATCTCGACCGTGTCCTACGAGCTGCGCACGCCGCTCAACACCATCATCGGCTTCGCGGAAATGCTGTCGAAGCAGTATTTCGGCGCGCTCAACGAACGCCAAGTCGAATATTGCGACGATATTCTGTCGGCCTCGCAACGCCTGCTCGCGATCATCAACGACATTCTCGATCTCGCCTCGATCGATGCCGGCCGCATGACGCTGGATTTGGCACCCGTCCCCGTGCTGGGCTTGATGGAGGAAACCGCGCAGATCATGGCCGATCTGGCGCGCGAGCGCGATTTGTCGCTGGACGTGCGCGTCCCCCGTGCGCTGTCCGATTTGCGCGCCGATCCGCGCCGTTTGAAACAGGCTTTGTGCAACCTCGTTTCCAACGCGATCAAGTTCACGCCGGCGGGCGGCAAGATCACGCTATCGGCCGAAGGGGCGGGGCAATACGTGGCGCTTGCCGTCGCCGATACCGGCATGGGGATCGCCCCCGAAGATCAGTCGCGCGTGTTCAAGGAATTCGAGCGCGGTACCGCGCCCGATGCACGGCGCATGGGGGCGGGGCTGGGCCTATCGCTGGTCAAGCGCATCGTCGAATTGCACGGCGGCACGGTGCATCTTGCCTCGATGCCCGGCGACGGCACCACCGTCATGGCCCGCGTGCCGATCTGGAAGAATTGACGGGAGATCCCGGGTCTCGCTGCGCTCGCCCGGGATGACGTTTAAGATTTCGCCGTCATCCCGGCCAAGGCGGCGCGTCAGCGTCGCCGCGAGCCGGGATCTCGGGTCAATTCCCCGGCACGCCCGACGTCGTCGAATATTCGAAGTGATAGGTCTCGCCGGGATGGCAGATCGCGCGGGCCGAATGCGCCGCCGCGGCGGCCTCGGCGAAGCCCGACAGGATCAGCTTCAGCTTGCCGGGGTAATGCGCGATATCGCCGATGGCGAAAATCCCGGGCGCGGAGGTCGCGGCCGTGCGTTGTTCGACCTTGATATGGGCTTTCTCGATATCGAGGCCCCATTCCGCGATCGGCCCCAGATTCATCGACAGGCCGAAGAACGCAAGCAGCGCATCGGCTTCCAGGCGACGGGGCTTGCCGTCGAGATCCTTGAGGATCACGGCTTTGAGGGCGCCCGGCTCGCCTTCCAGCGAATCGAGCTGATAGGGCACGACCATGTCGATCTTGCCCGCATCGGCCAGCGCCTTGACCTTGGCGACCGAGTCGGGGGCCGCGCGGAACTTGTCGCGGCGATGGACGACCATCACGCGCGCCGCGACATCTGCCAAACTCAAGGTCCAGTCGAGGGCGGAATCGCCGCCGCCGGCGATGGCGACACGCTTGCCCCGGAACGCTTCGCGGCTGTTCACCAGGTAATGCACGCCTTTGTTCTCGAATTCGTCGATGCGCGGCATCGGCGGCTTGTTGGGACCGAAGGCGCCCACGCCCGCCGCGATCAACACCGCCTTGGCGACGATCACCGTGCCGGCGGAGGTTTCCAGGCGCCAGGCATCGCCCTCGCGGGTCAGCTTTTCCACGCGCTGGCCGAGATGATAGGTCGGCGAGAACGGGGCCGCCTGCTCCTGCAATCGGGCGATCAGTTCGGCCGCCTCGATCTTGGGGTAGCCCGGAATGTCGTAAATCGGCTTTTCCGGGTAGAGCGCGGCGCATTGGCCGCCGGCGAAGTCCAACGCGTCGATGACGTGGGTCTTCAGCTTCAGCATGCCGCATTCGAAAATGGCGAACAGGCCGACGGGGCCGGCGCCGATAATGGCAACATCGGTGGTGTGGATCTGGGACATGGCCGCCATTGATGGCCAAGCCGGGCGCGCTTTTCAACGGATTTTCCGGCTTAGGATTTCCGGGTAGAAGATTGCTCATGCTGGCCCCCACGCCGATTCGCGAATTGGACCTTCCGGACGCCGCCGCGACCCGAAAATTGGGCGCGTTGCTCGCGAAAGCGGCGCGTCCGCGCGACGCGATCGCCCTGGAAGGCGATTTGGGCATGGGAAAGACCGAATTCGCACGGGGCTTCATCCATGCCCGCGCGGGCGCCGAGGTCGAAGTGCCGAGCCCGACTTTCACGCTGGTGCAGACCTACGATCTGCCCGGCGGGCCGGTTTGGCATTTCGATCTCTATCGTTTGGCCGATCCGGAGGAAATCTGGGAACTCGGCTGGGAAGCGGCGCGCGAAGGCGCCATCGCTTTGATCGAATGGCCGCAGCGTCTCGGGCCCTATCTGCCGGCGGATCGGTTGACGGTCGCGCTGTCGCAAGGGGCCAACGAGAATGCGCGCCACGCGATCGTCTCGGGCGGTGCCAATTGGGCCGGACGGCCGGAGTTGGCGCATGGCGGCTGAAACGCCCGTTCCGCGCAAGGCCGCGCGCGCCTTCCTCGATGCGCATGGCTGGCAAGGCGTCCAGCCCACGCTGCTCGCCGACGACGCGAGTTTCCGCAGGTATTTCCGCCTGCGCGATGGCAAGCGTGAGGCCGTGCTGATGGATGCACCCCCGCCGCAGGAAGACGTGCGCCCCTTCGTGACGGTGGCGACGCATCTTTATCGCCTGGGCTTGTCGGCGCCGCGTGTCGATGCGGCCGAGCCGCATGCCGGTTTTCTGCTGCTGGAGGATTTGGGCGACGACACCTTCACGCGTGCGCTGAAGGCGGGCGTGTCCGAGGCCGATCTCTATGCGCGCGCGGTCGATGCGCTGCTCGCATTGCATGCGCATCCGGCGCAAACCCATGTCGATTGCCCGGCCTATGACGACGCCACACTCGATCGCGAAGCGTTGTTGCTGACCGATTGGTTCCTGCCCGAATGGGCGAGGAAGGAGACCGGTGCCGATGTGCGTGCCGCCTATCTCGCCGCGTGGCACGCGGTCTATCCGCTAACGCGCGCGGGCGGCACGACGCTGGTCTTGCGCGACTATCACGTCGACAATCTAGTCAGTCTCGATCGACCAGGGATTCGCGGCTGCGGCTTGCTGGATTTCCAGGACGCGCTGATCGGCCCCGCCGCTTACGACCTTGCCAGCTTGATCGGCGATGCGCGGCGCGACGTGTCGCCCGACGTGGTGCGCGCGTCGATCGACGCCTATCTGTCGGCGCGACCGCAAATCGATCGCGGCGAATTCGAAGCGGCATTGGCGATCCTGTCGGCGCAGCGCAGCGCCAAGATCGCCGGCATTTTCGTGCGGCTGTTCCGGCGCGACGGCAAGCCGCAATATCTCAAACACATCGACCGCGTCTGGCGGCAATTGAACGCCGATCTGGCGCATCCGGCTTTGGCGCCGGTGCGCGCGTGGTTCGATGCACACGTGCCGGCCGAATGGCGCGCGCGGCCGAAAGCGGAGATCGCGGCATGAGTGCCTTCGACACCGGCATGGTTCTGGCGGCGGGCTTGGGCAAGCGCATGCGCCCGCTGACCGATACGCTGCCCAAACCCATGGTGCCGGTTGCCGGGCGCGCCTTGATCGATCGCGTGATCGACCGCATGGCGGAGGCGGGCGTGCATCGCGTTGTCGCCAATCTCCATCATCATCGCGCCACACTCGAAGCGCATGTGAAGTCGCGCAAGGACGTGGCGATCGTCACGGTGCACGAGCCCGATCTGCTGGAAACCGGCGGCGGCGTGTTGAACGCGCTGCCCGTACTCGGGCCCGGCGCGTTCTTTTGCGCCAATGCCGACGTGTTGTGGTTCGACGGGCCGCGTCCGGCGCTGAAGCGCCTCGCCGAAGCCTGGGACGACGGCGCCATGGACGTGTTGCTGCTGATGACCTCCGCCGCCACGGCGCGCGGCTATGAAGGGCGCGGCGATTATTTCGTCGATGCGAATGGCAAGGCGCGCCGCCGCCGCGATCCGGAAATCGCGCCCTTCGTTTATGCGGGCGTGCAGATTCTGCATCCGCGCGCTTTGGCGGGCTTCGCGCCCGGCGCTTTCTCGCTCAACAAAATCTACGACGCGGCGGAAGCCAAAGGCCGCCTCTGGTCGGTCGTGCATGACGGTTTGTGGTTCCATGTCGGCACGCCCGACAGCGTGACCGCGACCGAGCGCGAACTCGGCTGGTCGCCGAAGAAAGCGTAGCGGCGCATGCGCGTCGGCACGATCCCGTCCGGCGTGCCGTTCCTTGCGGCCTTCGCCAAGGGCATTCTCGAAAAGCTGGGCACCGCGCCGGAAACCCTGTCGCGCGCCACGGTGCTATTGCCCAATCGGCGCGCGGTGCGTGCGTTGGGCGAAGCGTTCCTGGCCGAGGCGGGCGGCAAGCCGTTGCTGCTGCCGCGCATCGCCGCGATCGGCGACGTCGACGAAGACGAATTGATCCTGACGGGGGAGGGTGCGGCACTCGACGCCGAACTTCCGCCCGCGATCGACGGCGTCGCGCGCGAATTGCTGCTGGCAAAGCTGGTCGCCAAGCAAGGCGGGCAGGCCGCACCGTCGCCCGCCGCCGCGTTGCGTCTGGCGCGCGCTCTCGCCGAACTTCTCGACTCGCTGCAGATCGAAGAGGTGCTCTGGGCAAATTTCGACGGGCTGGTCCCCGACGATTACGCGCGCCATTGGGGCCAGACGCTCGAATTCCTTGCGATCATCCGCGAGCACTGGCCGGTTATTCTGGAAGCGCGCGGCCAAATGGACCCGCAGGCGCGGCGGGTGAAGCTGATTCGCGCCCTCGCGCAACGCTGGGAAGCCAACCCGCCGCAAGGCCCGATCTGGGCGGCGGGTTCGACCGGCTCCGTGCCCGCGACCGCGCATTTGTTGAAGGTGATCGCCGGCTTGCCGCAGGGCGAGGTCGTGCTGCCCGGCCTCGATCGCGATTCGGATGCTGCGACCTGGGAAGCGATCGGCCAGGAGCCGTCGCACCCCCAATACGGCCTTCACCACTTGCTGCGCCGCATGGAAGTGGCGCGCGATGCTGTGACCGTTTGGGACGGCACCGCGCCGGGCCCGCGTGCTTCGCTGGCCGCCGAAGCCTTGCGGCCCGCATCGACGACGCAAGCCTGGCGCACGGCGCCCCGCCAAGACGATGCGGCCTTCGCCGGTTTGGCGCGGCTCGAATCCGCCGACCCGGATTCCGAAGCGGGCGCCATCGCCGTGTTGCTGCGCGGTGCGTTGGAATCGCCGGGCCGCACGGCGACGCTGGTCACCGCCGACCGTAATCTCGCGCGCCGCGTGTCGGCCAAGCTGCGCCGCTGGGGCATCGAGGCCGACGATTCCGCCGGGCGGCGGCTCGATCTCGCGCCCGCCGCCGTGTTGCTGCGCTTGGTCGCGCGCGCGGTGGCGGCCGATTTGGCGCCGATCGATTTGCTCGCGTTGCTCAAGCATCCGCTGGCGTCGCTGGGCCGCGATCGCACCACGCATCTCACCCAAACGCGACGCTTGGACCGTTTGGGCTTGCGCGGGCCCCGGCCGGCACCCGGCATCGCGGGCTTGCGCAAGGTCGCTCCGGCCGATGCCTTGCCCTTGATCGATGCGCTGGACGCCGCACTCAAACCTTTGGCGGCGGCACCCGAGAATTTGCGCGATCTTCTGGCGGCGCATATTCGCGCGGCCGAAGATCTCGCGCGCGACGAAACCGGCCGCACGCGATTGTGGGACGGGCAGGCGGGCAATGCGTTGGCGAATTTCGCCGCACGGCTGGTCGACGCCGCCCCCGATTTCGGGCCGGTGAAACGCCAGGGCTTCGCCGATCTGCTCGACGAACTGCTCGCGACCGCGAGCTGGCGTCCGCCTTATGGCGGTCATCCGCGCCTCAGCATTCGCGGCACGATCGAAGCGCGTCTCGTTTCCGCCGATCTGGTCGTGCTTGGCGGATTGAACGAAACCACTTGGCCTGGCGAAACGCGCGAGGATCCGTGGCTGTCGCGCCCGATGCGCGCCAAGGTCGGCTTGCCGCCGCTCGAACGCCAAATCGGCTTGGCCGCGCATGATTTCGCGCAAGCCTTCTCCGGTGCGTCGGTCGTGTTGTCGCGCGCGCGCAAAACCGAATCGGGCCCCGCCATCGCGTCGCGCTGGCTCGTGCGGCTCGACGCGTTGCTGGGTAAGGATCCGCGCTGGACGGGCGCCCTCGATCCCGATCCCGCCGCCTGGGCCGCGATACTCGATGGGCAAGGGCGCGTCGTCGCCCCCATTCGCCCGCCGGCCCCCAAGCCGCCGGTCGCCGCAAGGCCCAAGGGCCTGTCGGTCACGCGGATCGAAACGCTGATCCGCGATCCCTATGCGATCTACGCGTCGAAAATCCTCGGCCTCTATGCGCTCGACGAGATCGACGCGGATGCCGACGCGCGTATGCGCGGCAATCTCTATCACGACGCGTTGGAGGATTTTGCCAAGGCCTATCCCGGCGAATTGCCGCCGGACGCGCTCGAGAAGTTGATCGCCTTCGGCGCCGCCGCGTTCGACAAGGCCGATCCGCCGACATCGGTGCGCGCCTTCTGGTGGCCGCGCTTCGTGCTGATGGCGGAGATGTTCGTCGCCGAAGACGCGCAACGCCGCGCCAAGAGTATCGGCGTCGCGGCCGTCGAAACCAAAGGCAAGCTCGATATCGACGGATTCGAATTGTCGGCGACCGCCGATCGGATCGACCGCAAGGCGGACGGCACGCTGGTCGTACTCGATTATAAGACCGGCACGATGCCGACGGGCCCGCAAGTCGCGACGGGGCTTTCGCCGCAATTGCCGCTCGAAGCCTTGATCGCCGAGGCTGGCGGGTTCGAAAATGTGGCCAAGGCGCCGGTTTCGGAACTCACCTATATCGGGCTTGGCGGCTCGGCCAAGGATCGCGGTTTCCAAACCCGCGCCCCCGCCAAAGCCATCGCCGATATGCCGACCTTCCTGGCCGAGACGCGCGCCAATTTGGCGGCGCTGATCAAAGCCTATCGCGATCCGGATGCGGCCTATCGCTCGCGCCCGCGCGTGCAATACGTGAAATTCGCGGGCGATTACGACCATCTCGCGCGCGTCGCTGAATGGGCGATCGAAGGGGGCGACGAATGAGCGTCCCCAATGCAATTGAGGAAGGCCTTGCGGCACAACGCGTCGCCGCCAATCCCGATTTCAGCGTCTGGGTGTCGGCGAACGCGGGCGCGGGCAAAACCCACGTCCTCACCGCGCGTATCGTCAATCTGCTGCTGCGTGGCGTGCGGCCGGCGGCGATTTTGTGCCTGACCTTCACCAAGGCCGCGGCGGCGGAAATGCGCGAACGCCTGTCGAAGCTGCTCGCCGATTGGGCGATCTGCGACGATGCGGAATTGCGTAAAGCGCTGGTCGATCGTCTGGGCCGCGCGCCCGACGATCGCGAAATGCGCATGGCGCGCGTGTTGTTCGCCAGCGTGCTGGAAGCGCCGGGCGGCTTGCGCATCCAAACGATCCACGCCTTCTGCGAATCGTTGCTGAAGCGCTTCCCGCTGGAAGCGGGCGTGCCACCGCATTTCGAAATCGCCGACGATACGGCCGCCGCCGAATTGCTGGATGCCGCGCGCGATGCGCTGACCGCCAGCGACGATCCGGTGTTGCGCGAGGCGCTGACCATCGTCGCGGGGGCGGCGAACGAACAGAGCGTCACCGATGCGCTCGATTTCCTGCTGCTGTCGCGCGCCAAATTGCGCGCCCTGGTCGAAATCGGCGTCGAAGCGGAAATCGCGCGGCGCTATGCAGGTGCCGGCCTCGATCCCAAAGCCGATCGCGACACTGCGATCGCGGAGTTCGTCGGTCGGCTCGACGAAGCGGCGATGAAGGGGGCCGCCGCAGCGCTCGATCAATTCGGCGGCAAGACCGACAAGGAATCCGCCGCCGAGATCCGCGCGTTTCTGTCCGGTGCGCGGCGCGATATCGAGCCGTGGATCGATGTGTTCCTGACCGGCGAGCGCAAGCCGCGCGCGCGCCTCGCCACCAAGAAGGTCGCCGAGAACGCGCCCGATGCGCTGGCAGCGTTGGCGGCCGAACAGGGGCGCGCCGAAATCCTGCATCGCACGCTGATCGAAATTGAAACATTGCGCCGGTCGTCGGCATTGCTGCGTTTGGGCGCGGCGTCGTTCCAGGCTTACGAAGCGCGTAAGAATGCGCGCGCGCTTCTCGATTACGACGATCTGATCGGCAAAACCGTGGCGCTGCTGGAAGACGGCGCGCCTTGGGTTCTCTACAAGCTCGATGGTGGCATCGAACATGTGCTGGTCGATGAGGCGCAGGATACCGCACCCGAACAATGGCGCGTCGTACGTGCACTGACCGGCGAATATTTCGCGGGCGCGGGTGCCGTCGAACGCCGTCGCACAGTGTTCGTCGTCGGCGACGAGAAACAGTCGATCTTCAGTTTCCAGGGCGCCGACCTCGCGGCCTTCGCCGCATCGCGCGAAGATTTCGCTTCGCGCGCGGGTGCCGCGTGGCGGGAAATCGCGTTGCCGTTGTCGTTCCGCTCCGCCCCCGCCGTGCTCGATGTCGTGGACGCGGCCTTCGACAACGATGCCGTGCGCGCGGGCGTGTCGACCGCCCCGATCCGCCATATCGCGCGCCGCGCGACTTCGGGTGGGCGCGTCGATTTGTGGGCACCGTTCGTCAAGGCTGATGTCCCCGACGGCAAGCCCTGGGATTTGCCGGTCGATTATGAGACGGCGGCGCATCCGTCGGCGCGGCTTGCCCTGTCGATCGCACGCACGATCAAAAGCTGGATCGGCCGCGAGCCGTTGCCCGCCTTGGGCCGGAATATCGACGCGGGCGATATTCTGATCCTGGTGCGGCGGCGCAATCGCTTTTTCGATGCGATGGTGACGGCGCTGAAGCGCGAGAACGTGCCCGTCGCGGGGGCGGATCGCCTGGTGCTCGGCGCGCAGATCGCGGTCATGGATCTGCTGTCGCTCGCGCGCTTCTGTTTGTTGCCGCAAGACGAATTGTCGCTCGCCGAGATTTTGAAATCGCCGCTGTTCGGGCTCGACGACGACGATCTGTTCGCGCTCTGCCAGAGAAGGCGCGCCAAACTCTGGACGATCTTGCGCGAACGTGCGGGCGAGAATCCCAAATGGGGCCATGCCGCGCAAATCCTGTCGAAGCTGCGCGCGCAAGCCGATTTCGCGGCCCCGTTCGAATTCTTCGCTTCCGTGCTGGGGGCGGGCGGGGGCAAGGCGCAAATGCTCGGCCGCTTGGGACCGGACGCCGCCGATCCGCTCGATGAATTCCTGGCCGCTTGTCTCGATTTCGAACGCTCGCACCCGCCCTCGCTGCAAGGGTTCCTCGCTTGGTTCGAAGCGGGCGGGACGGATATCAAGCGCGACATGGAGCGTGCCCACGGCCAAGTGCGCGTGATGACCGTGCACGGCGCCAAGGGCTTGGAAGCGCCGGTCGTGTTCCTGCCTGATACGTGCCAATTGCCGAACAACGCCAGCCGCCCGCCGATGTGGAGTGCCGATGCGCCCGCCTTTCCGCTGT
>JAIUNH010000029.1 GCA_020161965.1 Pseudomonadota bacterium | reverse complement strand
TTCCTTGGCGAAGACTTCGTTGATATGGACCGGATTGTTGTCGCCCGTCACGCCCGCGAACAGCACGATATCCGTCTCGGTCAGCGTGCGCGCATAGACGGCGGTCTGGCCGACATGGAGATCTTCGAAATAAAGGCCGTGCAACTCGTCGTTCGTACTCATCTTCGGGTCCAATCCCGTCTGGTATTGCAGCGCAATAAACGGCTTGCGACTATAGCCATCGCCCGGTGGAGCGGCAATCATCCCCCGGAACTAAGGTAAGGCACCATGGCGAAAGGTAAATCCGGTCCGACCGGTGCGGCGCGCAGTCTGGCGAAAATCGACCTTTTCGCGGCGTTGAGCGGGGCGCAACGCGCCGCGATCGAAGCGCGCTGCCGCTGGCGCGAGTTTCCGAAGGGGGCGAGCGTCATCGACCGCGAGGCGCCGGAAACGGACGTGTATTTCGTCGTCGCCGGATCGGTGCGCGTCGTCATCCATTCGGAATCGGGGCGCGAGGTCGCGTTCGACGAGATGGGCCCGGGCGGCTGTGTCGGCGAACTCGCGGCGATCGACGGCGGCCCGCGTTCGGCCTCGGTCGAAGCGTTGGAGCAAACGCTCTGCGCCATCCTGCCGCGTCAGGTATTTCTCGACGTCGCGGTAACCGCCCCCGCCGCCACGCTCGCCTTGCTGCGCCGGATGGCGGCGATGGTCCGCGTGGCGACCGAACGTATTCTCGATCTCTCGACGCTCGGCGCCCATAACCGCGTCTATGCCGAGATCTTGCGCCTCGCCAAACCGGTTTCCGGCAAGCTCGTGATCAAGCCGATCCCCGTGCATGGCGATATCGCCGCGCGCGTTTCGACGACGCGCGAAACGGTGGCGCGCGTATTCTCCGAACTCGCGCGCAAGAACATCGTGGTGAAGGAAGGCGGCGGTTTGACGATCGCCGCACCCGCGCGTCTCAAAGCGATGGTCCGCGAATTCAAGACCGCTTAGCCGAGATATTCCGGTTCCTCGCGCGCCAGCATGCGGGCGAGCGCTTTGAAATGTACGGCCGCATAGGCCGCGTTGCCCGCATCCATTTCGCGCACCGTGCGCTCGGCGATTTGCCCGGGCACAAGCTTCAACGGCCGCCCCGTCGACATCGCCAGCACCTGCGCTTGCGCCGCGCGCTCGAGGTAGTAAAGCCGGTCGAAGGCTTGTGCCACATCGGGGGCCGTGACGATCACGCCGTGATTGGCGAGGAACAGCACGGGCTTGCCGTCCATCTTCGCGGCCATGCGATCGCCTTCGTTCGCATCGCAGGCGAGGCCGTTGTAATCGTCGTCGTAAGCGATGCGGCCGAAGAATTTCAGCGCCGTCTGCACGCAAGGTTCCAGGCGCCCGTTCTCGATCGAACACAAAGCCGTCGCGTAAGGCATATGCGTGTGGAACACGGCGGTGGCGTGCGGGTGGCGCAGATGGATGCGCGTATGGATATGCAGCGCCGTCTCCTCCAGCGGCCAATCGCCTTCCAGCACCTTGCCCGTGCCGTCGATCAGCAACAGGTCGGAGGCTTTCATCTCCCGCCAATGCGGGCCCCAAGGATTCACCAGAAAGCGATCCGCGGCGACCTGCAGGCTGAAATGATTGCAGGTCCCTTCGTTCAATCCGAGGCGCGCGGCCCAACGCAGCGCGCACGCAAGATCGGCGCGGGTATCGGTGAAACTCGTTGCGGACATTCAGGACCTCCCTCGCGGAACGGCGTCGCATATTGCGACGGGATTTTATCGGCATTCGGCGCGGATTTTCGGCAAAGCCCGAACTTCGCGCGGCGTGCATGCGCGCCATGTCCAAGCCGCGCGCGGTCTTCACCCGACATTAAGCCAGCACGCGCCTAATCGCGCCATCGCAACGAAGCAATCCGCGTTGGAGCCAAGATCATGTCGATGAGCATCTCGTCCGCCTCGAACAGCTACGCCAGTCTTTCGTCGGTCGCGCCCGCCGGTGGCGGCAATGATGGCGATCGCGACGATTCGGGTGCGGCTTCCGCCGCTGCGGCGGGTGCCGCGACGCCGGCGGCGCAAAGCCAATCGACCGGCGGTAATGCCATCCAGTCGAACAGCGTTTCGCCCACCGCGTCGGGCGGTTCGACGACGCCCCCGCCGCCTGCGGCATCCGGTCGCGGTCAGCTGCTCGACATCGCCGCCTGAAGAATTCCTGCCGCGGGCCGGGCGATTACCTTGCCCGCGCCCCGGACCTGTCACGGGTTTTGCACATTCTTTCTTTAGCTTTGCGATGTTCGCGCAAGGCGGCATCGAAATCCGGCGTGCCGCTATGCGCGAATGGCACGGGTCTTCCCGGCGCCAATTATGGAAAAATACGGTCGGCGTTGAATTTACAAATCAAAAGCGGCTCCGTTATCGGGTTACCGCGATTCTGAAAGAAACCAAGCGTTATGGACAAGTCCCCCCTCCCGCAACCGAAGCTGTACAACACGCGGCTTTTCGTCGGGAACGTGCCGTTCGACTTCACCGCCGAACGGTTGGCCGATTTGTTCGACGGCTACGGAATCGTGATCGAAGCCTCGGTGCCGACCGATCCCGCGTCGGGCAAGGCGATCGGCTATGGCTTCGTCACCATGGCGCATGAAAAGCACTGCAAGGCCGCGATCGAGGCATTGGACGGCAGCACGGTTTCGGAACGGCGCATCGAAGTGCGTTTGGCCGACGTGAAGCCCAAGACAAAGGCCGCGCGCCCGGCGCGCCGGCGTACCTGCGGGCCTGCGCCACGTAAACTGATGGGCCCCGGCAATTTTGCACCGCCGAGCTTCGGCGATGGCGAAGCGCCGGCGGTTCGCGCGGCGCGTGCGCCGCGTGCGGGCGGTTTCGACACCTCGGAATTGGAAGCGCCGCCGCGGCCGCTTTACGCATCCGCCCCGCGCGCACCGCGTCCGGCTTCGTCGGCGCCGCGCAGCTTCGTGGTCGAAAAGCGCCGCTTGGGTCCGCCCACGCGCCGCGTCTAAACCCGCTTTACGTTTTTTCGCGCAAATGCCGCCGCGCGGCTTCGACCAAGCCGCGCCAAGCGAGCGGCTTGTCCAGCAGCGCGTCCATGCCCGCCGCATGGCAGGTTTCGATCTCGTCGGTATCGGCGGTCGCCGACAAGGCGACGATCGGCGTGCGTGCGCGCGCCGTTTCCGATTCCGCGGCACGAATGCGCTGCGCCAATTCGCGCGCGTCGAGATCGGGCAAACGCAACTCCGCGACGATCAGCCCGTAAGCGGTCGCGCGCCACATCGTCCAGGCTTCTTCGCCGCACGGCGCGGCATCGACGCGATAGCCCGATAATTCCAGCCGGCGCACCAGCACGTCGCGCGTCACCGGATCGTCGTCGATCGCCAGAATAAGCCTTCCTTGCGCCAGCGCTTCCTCGCGCGACGGTGCGGCGGGCGGCGTTTGGAACACCGGGTCTTCGTCGTCTTGCGACGCGCTGGCGAGCCCGAGTGCGCGCATCGCACCCGCGACGATCGCGGCACGGCGCAGAATCGTAGCACCCGCATCCGCGTCGTCGTCGGCGATCAGCGCGGCGGCGATGTGCAGCCGCAAGCGTTTGCCCGAACCGCCGCCGAAATCATGGGTGCCGGGCAGGGCGACGCGTAGATCGGCGTCGCGCCGGTCGTTGACGAGCGTCGCACCCGCGGCGATCAGATAAGCGGCGACCGCCGCATGCGCCGGCCCGCTTTCGCCCAGCACCGCCACGCGATAGCCGGCCAGCGCGTTGCCCGACGGCAAGGGCCGCAACGCGCCGCCCGCGGGTTCGGCCGGCAATTCCAGCACGAAGGTCGTGGCGCCGTCGGCATGCGTGGTCGCGCGCAAACGTCCGCCGATGCGCGCGGCCAACAACCGGCAAACCGGCAGGCCGGGGCTGCCCGGCGGTGCCGCGAAATCGTCGCTTTGCGTATCGCTCAAATCCAGCGCGGCCGCGATCCCCGCCTGCGGCAAGGCCGGGCCCGAATCGGCGACGGCGAAAATCAGCGCGCCATCGCCCAGCGACAGGCGCGCATGCACCCCGCCTTGCGTCGCGCGCCCGATCGCGTCGCCGATCAAATTGAACAGGATCTGGCGCACGCGCAGCGGATCGATCTTGTAGCGCTCGACGATTTCCGGATCGACGAAGCACGACAGCGTGACACCTTTCGCGTCGGCGTGGCCGGCGAGATTGAGCGCCACGCGTTCCAGCAAATCGCCCGTATCGGTCGCGCGCAGATCGACCGACATCGACGCCGCGTCGATACGCGCGAAATCGATCAGATCGTCGACGACTGCGAGCAGGTTTTCCGCCGTGCGGCGCAAATCGCGCAATCCCCCGGGCGATCCGCCACGCGCGCGCGTCGCCGCGTCGATCTCGACCAAGCCCAGCAGCGCATGCAGCGGCGTGCGCACGCGCTGGCGCATCGCGGCGAGGTAGGACGATTTCGCGCGCTGCGCGGCGGCCGCCGACTGTTCCTCGCGCGCGCGCGCGGCGGCGGCATCGCCCATCGCCGCACAGGCCGCCGCCAGACGGGTGCGCGAATCGTCGTCGCGTCCGGGCGGGGGCAGGGCCAGCAATTCGCCCGCTTTCGCGGCCAGCGCGTCCAGCGGCTTCTCGACGTCTTCGATCATCGCGCGGCGCGCCATCCAGCCCGCGAAGCCCATCGCGAGCAACAGCACCGCCAGCGCCGCGCTGAATTCCAAACGCATCGCCTGCGCGTCGGCCAAGGTCGTGTCGAGCTGGGCGCGGCGCATCTCGATCGCGCGGTCCAGCGCCACGGCCAGCGGCACGATCCGCAAGCGCACTTCCTGGCGCAGGAAATCGCCGACCGCATCGCGATCGCCGGTGCCCAGAATCAGCACCGCTTGGTCGAGTGCCCCTTCCATCCGCAAGATCAGCACGTCGATCTCGCCCGCCAAGACGCGTTCGGGGCCGGAAGCCCGGGTCAGTGCCGATCGATACGCGGACCAAGCCGACGCGGCGCGCCCGCGCGCGGCCTGCAACGAATAGCCGGCGGATTCGAAACCCATTCGGGTCGTCGCCGCACCGCTCAACGCTTCCAGCGCGTCCAGCGAATAGGCGCGGGCGACGGTTTGCAGACCGAAGATCGACGTCAATCCCGCGTCGTCGAACTCCTCCAGCGTATCGTTGCCGCGTTGAATGGCCGCCAGGCCCACGGCGACCGACAGGCACGCGCATGCGGCGGCGACGGCGAGCCAGCTTCGCGCTTTGGCGGTGACGGCTTTTATGCGGGGCGTCGAGGGCGTTTGCATGAAGCGGTTGTTCCGCCCAGGACTATGCCCTGGCGCAGGCGCCGCCTCAACCGCTGGCCCATGCCTCGTCGACGGGGAAATACCGCGCGGCGAAGCGATAGGTATCGCCGACTTTGCGCTGCTGCGCCGGCGTGCGTTCGATCGTTTCGCCCGCCCAGGCGCCGAGCAGCGCGTCCCAGCGCATGGTTTCGCCGTGCAGCCAGTCGCGCGCCTGGCGGACATAGATGATTTGCCGGCCGAGATTGAGGATCGTGTTCGCGGTCTCGCCGGTTTGCGCGTCGACTTCGTCCAGGCGTTGTTCGTAGCGGCGCACCGGCTTGTCGAGCAACTGCACGACCCGCACGAGACTGTCGGCGATGCCGCGCTCGCGCTTGTAGCCAGCCTGCAGGCGGCGGAACAAATCGATCAGGCGGCGCATCTGGCCGACCTTCTCGCGCAATGCCTCGATATAGGAAAGTTCGGTAGCCAGCCGCTCGACCGAGTCGACGACCTCGCTTTTCCGCGCCTCCGGCAGGCCCATGCGCTGCGCGAGTTTGGAGAACGCTTCCTGCACCTTCGCTTTGACGGCCGGGTCGCTTGCCATCGCCGCGAACTCGACGGCGCTCTCCGCTTTCGTCCCTTCGCCGATCCAGGCGAGCAAGCCGGCGGCGATGCGGCCATGCGCGGTTTCAAGATGATGTTTCTCGACCTTCCACGACGCGGTGCCGTCGATCAGTTCGGACGGGATCGCATCGCCGGGATGGATCGCGGGCACGTATTTCAGCGCGTTGGGAATTTCCGCCAACAGCTTGCCGTCGGCGGAATCGGGCGGGATTTTGAAATATTCGCGCAAGGCGTCGATGCTCATCGCCGCGCGAAGATCGCCGAGATCGACGCTGAATATCGGTTCTTGCGTCGAATCGTCGCGCTCGAATGCCGCCTTGGGGGCGGCGAATACTTTGTGCTCGAACTCGAAACGGCACTGCGCCGCGGCGGCTTTGGGCGCGCGGTTCAACGCGGCATCGGGTGTCGTCGCACCGGTATCGTCGGCGATCGAAGCGGCCGGCATTTCTGGCTCCTGAGGACGAGCCGGAATTTGAGCCGCGAAAATGAATCTCGTCTTAAAGAATCCGCATCAGACGGCGCTCCAATCGGACGCGATGGGGAAATGTCGGGCCGCGAAGCGGGCGGGTTCGTCGATTCGGGCGCGCTGGGCGCGCGCCGATACCCCGCCCTTCCACAGCGCCAGCAAATCGTCTCAGCGCATCGTCTCGGCATGCAGCCGGTTGCGGCGATAGGCGTCGCGCAATTTGCCCAGTGCGTCGAGCAATCCGGCGAAGAGTTTGCCGCGTGCGGTGGCGACATGATGCGCTTGTACCTTCCACGACGCCGAACCGTCGAGCAGTTCGGCGGGAATCGAATTGCCGGGTGCGATCTCGAAAGCCTTGATCAATGCCGGAAAGGGCAGGCAAGCTTTGACGTTGCCCAAATCCAGCGCCAGCACCGGCTCGCCGGTCGTCGTATCGAGCTTGAACACCGCATCGGGGGCGGCGAAAACGCGATGGGTGAAAACGAAATGGCGGTTATCATTGAGGACGCGCGGCGCGTCCGGATGTGTGAAAATTCCGGCGTAAGAATCGCGACGGGGCGCTGTTTTATGCCGATGCGTGTTAAAGTTGCCATTGCCATTCCGGAAAAATTTCCGTCGTTATGAAAATCGTCGTCGATCCCGACCGGCAAATCTGGTTCGACGCCGCCGCGCGTATGCCGTTTTTTCCGTTGCAGCAAGATTGGGAATACGGCCTCGCGGCGCGCTGGCAGGGCCGTGACGTGCGGCGTGTCGTTGCCCTGGCATCCGACGGAACGCCTGCCGCGTGTTTGCAGGCGATCGGACGGCGCTGGCTCGGCTTCTTCGATATTTGGCTGGGGTTGCGCGGGCCTGTCGGCGATATGCGGGCCGCCGCGATTTTCGCAAAGACGCTACCTGGCTGGCCTTTCGCCGCAAGGTTGTTTGGGCCGGAGATCGCGGCGGCGCCCGCCAATGCCGCGCGCTGGCAGGGTGCCGCGCGTGTCCATACCGGACCGACGATGGCGCTATGGCGGCTCGACGACACCGACGCGGCGGGTTTGCGCGCGCGGATGAAACAAAAATGGCGCAATCGCCTGGCGGTGGCCGAGCGTTCCAATTTGCGCGTCGAATTGGCGCCGCGCGGCAAATGGGTCGATTGGGTGATCGAACAAGCCGACGCTTTGCGCGCGAAAAAGGGCTTCGAAGCGCCGCCCGCCGCGTTCGTCGCGCGCCTTGCCGAACTCAAAGCCGCGCGCGAATGCCTTGTCGCCGTGGCGCTGGACAAACGCGAGCCGGTGGCGGGGGCGTTGTTCCTGCGCCATGGGCGCGACGCGACCTATTACGTCGCTTCGTCGTCGGACGCGGGGCGCAAGCGCAACGCCGCCAATCTCGTTTTGTGGCGCGCGGCATGCGCGCTGAAAGAAGCGGGCGTGCGCACGCTCGATCTGGGCGTCGTCGAAACCGAACGCAGCGCCGGCCTCGCGCGTTTCAAGCTCGGCACGGGTGCGACGCCCTTCGAACTCGCGGGCACATATCTATGACCGGCGTCTTCGGCAAAACGATTCCGGCGGCCAAGCGCACCTGGCGTGCGTTGGCCGTCCCGCTCTGGCGCTACGCCGTGCCGTTCCTGCTGGCGCTGACGCTGCTCGACGCGATCGTCTTCCTCGTCCTGAACAAATTTTCCGGGGCGTGCTACGGCGCGTTCGCGTGGTTCGGCGTCTGCTGATTCACCTCATGGTGCGGCCGTCAATGGACGCCCGTGTCGAACCATGAGGTAAGAAGAATCGGCCCCGCCCTTCGACAAGCTCAGGGTGAGGCCGATTTTTGGTCTCTCAGACGACCGGAATATCCGCGCGCGTGCCGACTTCGGCGGCGATACGCTCGAACGCTTCCTCGACCGTGACCGCGCCCAGATCCTTGCCCGAGCGCAAGCGGAGCGCGACCTTGCCGGCCTCGGCTTCCTTGTCGCCGATCACCAGCATGTAGGGGATCTGTTCGAGCTGCGCGTTGCGGATTTTCTTCTGCATGCGCTCGGTCGACGCGTCGATATCGATGCGCACGCCGCCTTCGCCGTTGGGAAGCTGCATATGCGTCAAACGACGCGCGACTTCCTTGGCGAAATCGACATGGCGGTCGGCGATCGGAATCATCCGCGCTTGGATCGGCGACAACCACGTCGGCAAGCGGCCGGCATAGTTCTCGATCAGGATGCCGATGAAGCGTTCGAACGAACCCAGGATCGCGCGATGGAGCATCACCGGGCGATGCTTCGCCCCGTCCTCGCCGATATAGGAAGCGTCGAGGCGTTCGGGCAGCACGAAATCGACCTGCAACGTGCCGCATTGCCAATCGCGGCCGATCGCGTCGCGCAGGATGAATTCGAGCTTGGGCCCGTAGAAGGCGCCTTCGCCGGGATTGCGCGTGGTGGCAAGGCCGGCGGCGGACGAACCCTTTTCGAGCGCTGTCTCCGCCTTGTCCCAAATCTCGTCGGACCCTGCGCGTTGCTCGGGCCGGTCGGAGAATTTGACGCGCAGATCGCCGAAGCCGAAATCCTTATAGATGTCGCGCAACAGGTCGCAGAATTTTTGCGACTCGTCCGGAATTTGATCCTCGGTGCAGAAGATATGCGCGTCGTCTTGCGTGAAGGCGCGCACGCGCATGATGCCGTGTAGGGCACCCGACGGTTCGTAGCGATGGCACGCGCCGAACTCCGCCATGCGCAGCGGCAGGTCCTTATAGGAACGCTGGCCGTGGCGGAAAATCTGCACCGCACCGGGGCAGCTCATCGGCTTGATGGCGTAAAGGCGGTCTTCTTCCTCGCCTTCCTTGCCGGGCTTCGCGACGAACATCGCGTCGCGATAATTCTCCCAGTGGCCGGATTTTTCCCAGAACACGCGATCGACCAACTGCGGCGTCTTCACCTCGACATAGCCGTCATTGTCGAGCTTCGTGCGCATATAGCGCTCGATCGTGCGGAACAGCGTCCAGCCCTTGGGATGCCAGAACACCGTGCCCGGCGCTTCTTCCTGGATATGGAACAGGCCCATCGACACGCCCAGCTTGCGATGGTCGCGCTTCTCCGCCTCTTCCAAGCGGAACAGATAGGCTTTGAGATCGGCCTCGTTCGCCCAGGTCGTGCCGTAGACGCGCGTCAGCTGCGGGTTGCGGTTGTCGCCGCGCCAATAGGCGCCGGCCACGCGCATCAAGCGGAACGCGCCGACTTGGCCGGAGTGTTCCACATGCGGGCCCCGGCACAGATCGACGAACTCGCCGAGCTTATAGAGCGAGACGCTGGAAACGCCCGCCGCCGGGTTCTCGAACAAATTCGGATCATCGAGACCCTTGGCGGCCGTCGAGCCGCGCGTCTTCAGCAAGTCGAGGAGCTCGACCTTGTAGTCTTGGTTCGTCGACTTCATGAACGCGACGGCGTCGTCGATGGCGACTTCCTCGCGCACGAAAGGCAGCTTGCGCTCGCGGATACGGCGCATTTCCGCTTCGATCGCGGGCAGGTCTTCGCTGGTCAGCGGCGTGGGCGTGTGAATGTCGTAATAGAAACCATCGGCGATCGCCGGGCCGACGCCCAGCTTCGCTTGCGGATAAAGCTTCGTCACCGCGGCGGCCAGCACATGCGCGCAAGAATGGCGCATACGTTCCAGATCCACCTCCGGCTTACCCTTCGACCCGTCCATTGCCCTAAAATCCTCTAACGCGCGGAAAGCCGGGCAAAATAGGCCCGCGCGGCGTTTCGCGCAATGTTTGGTCTCTTGGGGGTTCGGGGCTGGCGGGGAGGGGGTCGGATGCGCTATGCCGGGCGCCGTGACCGGAAAATCTCACCCCAAACGACGCCCGCCGTTTCGCGGCCCCAAGTCGGATGGCGGCCCGCAACGCCGCGACGGCGGCCGTTCGAACGCTTCGACCGACAAGGGCGCCCCGCATCGGCGCGATATCTTGCGCATCGCCGGTCTGCCGGCGGTCGAAGCCTTGTTCCTGCGCGATCCCGCGGCGGTGAAGCGCCTGATCGTGGCGCCCGAAATGGCGCAAGCGGCCAGCGACATGCTGCGCGAGGCGAATGCGCGCGACATTCCCCATCGCATCGTGCCGCAGGGTGCGCTCGACAAAATGGCGGGCACCGCGCTCAACGGCGGGATCGTCGCCGAAACCGCACCGCGCCCGGCCAAGTCCTTCGATCTGGGCCAGGCCCAGGCATGGGCGCGCAAATGGCATCCGCTGATCATTCTCGACGGGATCGGCAATCCGCATAATCTCGGCGCCATCGCGCGCACGGCGGCGTTTTTCGGCCTGCCGCATCTGGCGATTTCCGATCGCCAGGACCAAGCGGGTCCGTCGGAAGCGGCCTATCGCGTGTCCGAAGGCGGGCTCGTCTGGGTCGATCTCTATCGCATCCATCGCTTGCCCGACGTGCTGCGCCGCCTGCGCGATTTCTACATCGTCGTCGGCACGGCGTTGGACGGTGCGGCACCTTTGCCGGTCGCCGAGCTCGCCAAGGCACCCAAGCCCGTTTGCTTGGTGCTGGGCAATGAGGAGCGCGGGCTTAGTTCCGAAACGCTCGCGGCGTGCGAGAAGGTGGCGATGCTGCCCGGCTCCGGTCGCGTGCAATCGCTCAACGTCGCCGCGACCGCCGCGATCTTCATGCACGCGCTGACCGGCGGTTTGCGGCCTAGATAATGCAAGTCATGTCCGCATGACCGAAGCCGCACGCGCACCCAAGCCGGGTGAAATTCCGATCATCGATTTGGGTCCGTTGCGTGACGGCAGCGACCCGGCGCGTGTCGCCGCCGAAATCGGGGCGGCGTGCCGGGGCACGGGTTTCTTCTACGTCGTCAATCACGGCGTGCCGGCGTTGATCCGCGACGCGATGCTGGGTGCGGGGCGCGCGTTCTTCAAATTGCCGGCCGACGAGAAAGCCAAAACCTCGATTACCCGTTCGCGGCATAATCGCGGTTATGTGCCGTTCGAAAGCGAAGCGCTCGATCCCGACCGGCCCGGCGACGCCAAGGAAGCCTTCAATATGGGCCGCGAATTGGCGCCCGACGATCCGGACCTGCTGGCGGGCAAACCGTTCCACGGGCCCAATCAATGGCCCGTGGCACCCGCCGATTTCCGCCCGGCGCTGCTGAATTATTTCGACGCGATGCTCGATCTCGGCCAAGATTTGCATCGCGCTTTCGCGCGCGATCTGGGCCTCGACGAGGCTTTCTTCGCCGACAAAATCGACAAGCCGCTCGCCACATTGCGCTTGCTGCATTACCCGCCGCATCCCGGCGCGTTCGACGGGCGCCAATACGGGGCCGCCCCGCATACCGATTACGGCAATGTCACGATCCTGTGGCAGGACGACGTCGGCGGGTTGGAAGTGCGCGCGCGTTCGGGCGAATGGATCGCGGCGACACCCGTCGCCGACAGCTTCGTGTGCAATATCGGCGATTGCCTGATGCGCTGGTCGAACGACGTTTATGTGTCCACACCGCATCGCGTGGTGAACCGGTCGGGGCGCGAGCGCTGGTCGGTCGCCTATTTCCTCGACCCCAACGCCGACGCGCCGGTGGTATGCTTGCCGGGCGAACCGGCGCGCTATCCCGACACGACCGGTGCCGCGTATCTCAAAGAACGGCTCGATGCGACGTATTCTTTCCGCCGTACTTAGCATCGTCTTCGCCGCGAACGCCGCCGCGCAAACGCAAAGCCCGTGCGACATGCTGGCCGCCGCGATCAACAAATCGCAGGAGGCGGGCAAGCCGATGGCGGATGTCGCGCATGCGCTGCTGGAAACGCGCAGCGCCTATCCCGGTATCGTGCTGCCGCGCGCGGAGTCCGCGAATTTCCGCGTCGGCACCGTGCCGTTCAACGCCGAGAATGGCGGCGTCTCACGCGCAATCCCCCATGTCACGGGGTTGCGTCTGGCCGAAATGCGCGAAGGCAGTTTGCGCTGCCAGAAACTCGCGTTCTACCGACTGGCCGATGGAACCCCGCGCGCGACGCGCCAGATCGATTTCGACGACGATTCGTTTTGCGGCCCCAAAGCGGCGCGGCCGATGGGAATCGGCGGGCGCGGCTATCTCGCGGCGATCAACAGCGGCCCGTCGAATGCCCCCGAAACGATCAGTCTTTATCGCGTTTCGCGTGCCGGGCCGCATAAAGAGGTCGCGTGCCGCGTGACGATCGAAGCGCAGGTCGAGGGGCGCGTCGTCTCGACCGACACGCCGGACGCCGCCGCCGCCCAAGCGTTGCGCGTACCGATGGCGGAGCTGGAACGCGTGTTGCCGGACCTCGCCGGCGCCTATTTCCAGGCGGCGGAATGGGCCGCCCCCGGCTTCCAGGAACGCGAACGCAAATGGCGCCAGCGCGTGCTGGAATTCCCGGCCGGGCCGGGGCGCTATGTCGCGACGCTGACCGACGTGACCGAAGGCCGCCCGTCGGACGGAATATCGGTCCGCGTGGCACGGCTCTTCCCGGAACTCGGCAACCGGGCGCGGGAAATCGGCGGTTTCGTCTATGCCGGCGAAATTCGTTTCGTTCGCGCACTGGCACCGGCCAGCGAACTCCGCTAGTTTTCCGGCCGATGAGCAACCAATCCTCCGAGCGGCGCAGCCAGCCGCGCAAGCAAGTCGCCACCGGCACGATGCTGGTCGCCGGTGCCGCCTATGCGGTCGTCGATTGGAGCCGCAACGGCTTCCAGATCCGCGCCGAAAGCGGCTTCGCCGTCGAAGCGCAGCCTTTCGAATTCGTGCTGGGCATTCGCGACACGGCCGGCACGGTCGAAGTGCGCGGGCGCGGCGCCATCGTGCGCGAAAACGACGGAACGGTCGCGGGCACGTGGGAATTGCGCAAACCGGCCGAGCAATTCGTCGAGGAAATCCTCGCGGCGTTCCTCGACGCAGGGTCCGGCGCGGTCTAATGCGCGCGGCGGCCGCCAGGGTTTCCCTTGCGGCCTTGCTGAGTTTTCTTGCCGCGCCGGTCCTCGCCCATGGCGATCACCCGACCGGCCGTCCGCAAGGCGCCAAGCGTCCGTCGTCGCTGTCGATTCTGTCGCAAGCCCAAGCGGCCGCGCGCATCGAAATCGATCGTGCCGCCGGGTATCGCTATATCCGCGCCGACGGCTTGCCCGATCACGCGACCGGCGCTTTTCCCGGCCCCGGCAATCCCCACGCCATTGCGCGCCAGAACTTGACGCTGCGCGTGGCGCTGACCCCCCGCAAAACCGGGATGCGGGCGTCGCGCATCCAGCCTTGGGGTATTGCGCTGAACGGCGTGTTGTTCGATCCGGGCACGGCGGAATTTTGGAACAACGATCCGCGATCCGGCTGGGTGATGGAAGCGATCGGCGGTCCGCGCAATCTCGGCCTCGATACCAACAACGCGCATGTGCAGCCCGACGGCACGTATCACTATCACGGCATTCCGGCGGGGTTGATGGCGCGCCTGGCCAAGCGCGACGCGCCCACGCTGCTGGGCTATGCCGCCGACGGGTTTCCGATCTACGGGCCGTTCGGTTATGCGAACGCGGCCGATACGGCCAGCGGGATCAAAAAACTTTCGCCAAGTTGGCGCTTGCGCCCCGGTCCGCGTGCGGCGGGCGAGCCGCCGGGCAATTACAACGGCCATTACACGCGCGATTTCGAATTCGCGGCCGGCACGGGCGATCTTGACGAATGCAACGGGCGCGAAGGGCCGACGCCGGAATATCCGGACGGCACGTATCATTACGTGCTGACGGAAAGCTTTCCGTTCATCCCGCGCTGCTTCAGGGGCGAACCGGATGCGAGCTTCAATATCAAAGGCCCGCCCCAAGGCAGCGGGCCTGGGGGCGGACGCGGTGGTCCGCCTCCCGGTGGGGGACCGGGCGGGCGGCCGCCGCCGCGTTAGGCGTTACGGAAGTACGGCGATATCGACGACCTTGCGCGAACCCGCACCGATCGGGCCGACCGGCGTGAAGCGCCCGCTCGAAATCCCGAAGCGATAGAGATTATTCGCGGTCACCGCGAAGCCCGTGTAGTCGCGCATGTCCGGCGTGGTGTGAATGTCCATCGCGTCGATCGCCGTGCCGGCGGGCAGGCCGCTGGCGCCGATCGTTTGCAGCAGCCCGTCATTCGGCGGGTCTTGGATGATATAGGCGCCGGTGCCGGAATCGAATTCGAACAATTGCGTTTCGGGCGCTTTGGGGATCGAGTTGAGATAGGCGCCCGCCGTGACGCGCGGCAGCTTGCCGACATTGGCGTCGCCGTCGGAATAGCGCAGGCGCCCGTCGACGACCGTCTGGCCGGATTCCACATTGACGCGCAGTGATTGCCCGCGCGGCCCGATCACGCGCATGCGGTCGGCCTGCGGGTTGAAATCGACGATCGCGGAACCGGTGTCTTCCAACGGCGCGCTCAAGCTGGCGCCCTTGGTCGCGAAGCCGGTGCGCGGGTCGAGCGTGTAAAGAATACCTTTGTCATCAAGCGCGTAGAGCTTCTTGTCGATGGGGCGGACGTCGATTCCCAGCACGCGGCCCTCGGTGCCAGTGATGGCGACCATCGCCGTTTCGGCCGGTTTGGCGTCCGAAAAGCGGATCAATTCGTTGCGCTCGGTAAGGGCGACGAGGTCGAACGCGGCGGCCGGCATTGCGGCGGCGGCGAGAAGGCTTGCGGCCAACAGGGGGATGCGAATCATGGCGGGTTTCATGATCGTTTTACGCGCGCGACACAAGTGCGGATCAGTTGCAAATAAGACCTTTTCGCGGCTTTTCGGACGGTTATTCTTGCGGCGAATGGAGAAGCTTCCGGAAAATCTGCCGAACGATTTGGTCGCGCTGGTGGTCGACGACGATGCGTTCGCGCGCAATCTTGGCCGCAAGCTGCTGGAGAGTATCGGCATCGCGACCGTGTTGACGGCCGAGAACGGCGAGAACGCGATCGGACTTGTCGCGAGCAAATCGGCGCGCATCGATATCGTGCTGTGCGATCTGCATATGCCGGGGATCGACGGGTTCGAAGTGCGCCGGCGTTTGCGCGCCCTCGCCCCCGCCATGCCCTTCGTGATGGTCACCGGCGATTCGCGCGAAGCGGCGATCGTCGCGGCCCGCGCACACGAAATTTCCGCCTATCTCGTCAAACCGATCTCGCCCAAGCAATTGCGCGAGAAGGTGGAGGCGGCACTGCTCGCCGCACCGCATATCGGGCCAAGCCCGTGGCTGCGCACGCGCGAAGGGATCGATTTCAAACACGACGCGCCGCCCGAAATGCGCGCGTTGTTCGACGCGTGGGATCGCGCGCGCGGCACGGTGCCGTTTCCGGGACGCGCGGCGTTGGCCGAATGGCGGCTCGACAACCAAAGCGGGTTCGCCGACGCGCTGGCGTTGATCGAGGTGGAGCGCCCGACCCTGCGCTTGCGCTATCGCCATGTCGGCGGGAATTTGATCAAGCGTTTGGGCCGCGACCCGACCGGCAAATGCCTGGACGAACAGCCCTTCCTTTATCGCCGCCATGCCCAGCCCGCCTACGACAAGGTGCTGCGCGACCGCACGCCCCATTACCGCCACGTCCAGGCGATCGAGAC
>JAIUNH010000028.1 GCA_020161965.1 Pseudomonadota bacterium | reverse complement strand
CTACCGCGGCGCTTCCGCCTTGCGCCTGCGCCCGAAGCCGCGGTAGGCCGCCAGCGCCAGCAGCGCGATCACCAGCGAACCGATCAGGATGTTCACGTTGGTCGACCACACCAGCAGGCCGCACGCCACCAGCGCAAGCATGCCGAGGACGCGGTCGCTGGCCGTCGACGGCCGTTCGCGCGTGCCCAGCAGCAGGCTCAGGCCGGCGGCGATGTAGGCCATCACCACCAGCGTCACCACCATCTCGATGATGGTCTTGAACTGGCCCGAGACCGTCGGCGCGAGCGTGACGACGGAGATGACCGTCATCGACAGCGCGATGATGAACAGGCCCCAGCCGGCGGACCCGTTCGCGCGCAGGCGACCGAAGATCGACGGCAGGAAACCGCGCTGCGCGGCGCGCGCGCCGGACTCGCCGGTCACCAGCATCCAGCCGCCGAGCGTGCCGGTGGCCTTGAGGGCGGCGGCCGCGGCGATCACCGGGATCGCCCAGGGACCGAACATCTGGCCCGCGACCAGCGCGAACGGCGCGCTCGACGCGGCCATCTGCCCGGCGGGCACGATGCCCATCATCAGCACCGAGGACACGAGGTAGACCACGCCGGCGATCAGGATGCCGCCGATGGTGGCGATCGGCACGTTGCGGTCGGGGTCGCGGACCACGCCGGCGACCATCGCGCCGGTTTCCAGCCCGACGAAGGCCCAGAACACCGGCGCCAGTTCGTTGAACACGGCCACGGCATCGGACTTGCCGGTGAGGTTCCAGCTTTCGCGGTAGATGCCGGGGTCGAAGCTGCCCCAGCCGGCGATCAGGACCGCCACCACCGGCAGCAGGCCGAAGATCACGCACATCGACTGGAAGCGCGCGATCGAGCGCGGACCGAGCAGGTTGAGCGCGAACATCAGCCAGATCAGCACGATCTGGCCGACCAGGCGCACGCTGCCGCTGTCGTCGATCGGCAGCAGGATCACCAGGTAGCCGAACGCGGCCACCGCGATCGCGTTGTTGCCCATCCACGACGACGTCCAGTACAGCGTGGTGGCCAGGAAGCCCATGTCCCGGCCCAGCGCGGGCCGCACGTAGTCGTCGGGCGAGTTGAGGTCCGGGTACTGCCGCGCCAGCCGCGCAAACGCGCCGCCCAGCGCCATCGCGATCAGGGTGCCGACCAGCCACGAGAAGGCGGTGACGCCACCGACCTCCGCCAGCGAGGCCGGCAGCAGGAAGAATCCCGAGCCGATCATGTTGTTGGCGACGACGAAGGTCGCCAGCACGGGTCCGATCTTCTTTGCGGTCTCTGCCGACATGGTGGCGTGGCCTGCGCAGGCGTGGAAAACAGGACGGCGCCGCGAGGGCGCCGTCGGTGGTGGGCCGCGTCAGGCCTTGTTGAGCTTGCTGTTGCGGTAGCCGTAGAGGAAGTAGATGAGCTGGCCGACGATCGTCCACAGCACGAAGATCAGCCAGTGCTCCTTGAACGACTGGAAGAACAGGAACAGGCACGCGATCACGCCCAGCGGGCAGATCAGCCAGAACATCGGCACGCGGAACGGGCGCTTCAGGTCCGGGCGGGTGTAGCGCAGGATGAGCACGCCGAGGCAGACGGTGGCGAAGGCGATCAGGGTGCCCATCGCGACCAGCTCGCCGAGCACGCTGAGCGGCATGAAGCCGGCCAGCAGGCAGGCGATGATGCCGACGATGATCGTGCCGACGTAGGGCGTGTGGAACTTCGGGTGCACCTTGCCGAAGATCTTCGGCATCAGGCCGTCGCGCGACATCGAGTAGAAGATGCGCGGCTGGGCCATCAGCATGACCAGGATCACCGACGACAGGCCGGCGATCGCGCCGATCTCCACCGCGGTCTTGAGCCAGCCGATGCTGGCGCCCGGATCGGCCTTCAGCACTTCCTCCAGCGCGGTCGCCACCGGCTTGGCGGTGTTGAGCAGGGTGTAGTGGGTCATGCCGGTGAGCACAGCGCAGACGGCGATGTAGATCACCGTGCAGATCGCCAGCGAGCCGAGGATGCCGATGGGCATGTCCCGCTGCGGGTTCTTGGCCTCGCCAGCGGCGGTGGAGACCGCGTCGAAGCCGATGTAGGCGAAGAACACGATGGCGGCGGCGCGGAACACGCCGTCCATGCCGAACTGCCCGGGGCCGGTGTTCGCCGGGATGAACGGCGTCCAGTTCTCCGGATTGACGTACTGCACGCCGAAGCCGAGGAACGCGGCGATGACCGCGATCTTGATCGCGACGACGATCGCGTTGACGAACGCCGACTGGGTAATGCCGACGTAGCACAGGCCGCTGATCGCCGCGACGATCAGCACCGCGGGCAGGTTGATCAGGCCATCGGTGGCGACGAACTGCCCATCCGCCCAGGTGATCGGCGCGGACGCCAGCTGTGCCGGGAACGGGATGCCCAGCGTGCTGGTCAGGAAGCTGACGAGGTAGCCCGACCAGCCCACCGCGACGGTCGACGAGGCGAACAGGTACTCCAGCACCAGGCACCAGCCGATGAACCAGGCGACGAACTCGCCCAGGGTGGCGTAGGAATAGGAGTAGGCGCTGCCGGACACCGGCATCATCGACGCGAATTCGGCATAGCACAGGCCGGCCATCGCGCACGCGAAGCCGGCGATCACGAAGCTGAGCATGATGGCCGGGCCGGCGTGGTTGGCCGCGGCCTGGCCGGTCAGCACGAAGATGCCGGCGCCGATGACCGCGCCGATGCCGAGCAGGATCAGGTGGCGGGCGGTCAGGGTGCGCTTGAGCGTCGCTTCCCCCTGCAGGCTGCCCTCGACCGGTTCGCCGGCATCGACATGCGGCGCCGGCTCGACCGGCTTGACCCTGAACAGACTCTTCGACATCGGAAATTCCTTGTGTGGACTGGCGCCGGCGCTGGGCCGGGAATCGCGCGATGCGGACGGGGCGTGGGGGCGCCGCGCCGCCGTACCTTGCCAAACGGCGCCGCCGGGCACAAGCGCCATGCGTCCGCGGGGGCGGCGATAATGGGGCGATGACGGATGCCACGATGCCCCCGACGCCTGCGCTGCCCGCCACCGAACGCCGGGCACTGGCGGCGGCGTTTGCCGACTATGCGCTGAGGTTTCCCGAAGAAGCGGCGCTGGCCGCGGAGTTCGCCGCGCTGCTGGACGACGCCGCCAACCCGTTCGTGCGCGAACGCTTGGCCGGCCACTTCACCGCGTCCTCCTGGCTGCCCGACCGCAGCGGCCGGCGCGCGCTGCTGACCCACCACCGCAAGCTTGGCCTGTGGCTGCAACTGGGCGGGCATGCCGACGGCGACGTCGACCTGGCCCGGGTGGCGCTGCGCGAGGCCGAAGAGGAATCCGGCCTGGCCGGGCTGCGCGTGGAGCCGGCGATCCTCGACCTCGATCGCCACTGGATCCCCGAGCACAAGGGCGTGCCCGGGCACTGGCACTACGACGTGCGCTACGTGGTGCGCACTGGCGGCAGCGAGGACTTCGTGGTCGGCGAGGAGTCGCTCGACCTGGCCTGGCGCGACATCGATGCGATCGAGCGCGACGCCGATGCCGACGCCTCGCTGCGACGGATGGCGCGCAAGTGGCGGGCGTCCGGGGCTCCTGCGGCGGGTTGAGCCGCCGGGCTCAGCGCCTCGCCGCGACTTCGTCGAGATGGCGCAGCAGGTCGGCCGGGTCGTCGTAGACGCGGAACGCGCCCGAACGCTCCAGTTCCTCCTGCCCGTAGCCGCCCGACAGCAGGCCGACACCAAGCGCACGGGCGCGCTGCGCGGCCAGCATGTCCCAGATGCTGTCGCCGATCACGAGCGAGTGCTGGATGTCGGCGCCGAGGCGTTCGGCGGCGGCCAGGAACAGGTCGGGATCGGGCTTGGCGTAGCGCACCTGGTCGCGGGTGACCACCGGCACCTGGGCCGGATCGACGCCGAGCGCGGCGATGTTCGGCGCCGCTGTTTCCATCCGGCCGCTGGTCGCGATCGCCCAGGGGATGCGCTCGCTGGTCAGGAACGCCAGCAGTTCGCGCGCGCCGGGCAGGGGCTTGATCGCGCCGGCGCCGGCCTGCCGGTTGTAGGCCTCGGCGTGCCAGCGGCGCAGGCGGTCGAGGCGGTCCTCGGTAATGTCGAGCCCGGTCTCGCGCAGCAGCATGTTGGCAAACAGCCCACCGCTCATGCCGATCTTGCGGTGGATGCGCCAGACCGAGAGGTCCACGCCTTCGCGGTCCAGTGCCTCCTTCCAGGCCAGGACGTGCTGGTACACGCTGTCGACGAGGGTACCGTCGAGGTCGAACAGGAAGGCGGTCGAAGGGCGGGGCATGTGCGTTTCCTGCGGCGGGTGGCGGGTGGCCGGCGCGCCCTCGGTCAATACAGCACGCGGGTGCGCAGCGTGCCTTCGATCTCGTTCAACGAGGCGCGCAGCCGCGCCGTGATCGCCGGCGTCGAGGCGATGTCGATGACGACGTAGCCGACCTTGGGGTCGGTGCGCAGGAACTGGCCGTCGATGTTGACGCCTTCGCGCGAGAACAGGTCGTTGATCTGGGACAGCACGCCCGGCACGTTGCGATGGATGTGCAGGATGCGGTGGCTGCCGGCGTGCTCGGGCAGGGTGGCCTCGGGGAAGTTCACCGCCGAGAGCGTGCTGCCGTTGTCGCTGTAGCGCACCAGCTTGGCCGCCACTTCGGTGCCGATGTTGTCCTGCGCCTCCAGCGTGCTGCCGCCGACGTGCGGGGTGAGGATCACGTTGTCGTATTTCGCCAGCGGCGATTCGAAGCGGTCGTCGTTGCCCTTGGGCTCGACCGGGAACACGTCCACCGCCGCACCGCCCACGTGGCCGGACTCGAGCGCGGCGGCGAGCGCGTCGATATCGACCACGGTGCCGCGCGAGGCGTTGATCAGGTGCGCGCCGGGCTTCATCTTCGCGATCTGCGCGGCGCCGAACATCAACTGCGTCGACGGTGTCTCGGGCACGTGCAGGGTGACCACGTCCGAACGCTCCAGCAGGTCGTCCAGGCTGGTCGCCGAGCGCGCGTTGCCGAGCGAGAGCTTGGTCTCGATGTCGTGGAACAGCACGTGCATGCCCAGCGATTCGGCCATCACGCCGACCTGGGTGCCGATGTGCCCATAGCCGACGATGCCCAGCGTCTTGCCGCGCACCTCGTGGCTGCCCAGCGCGGACTTGCTCCAGCCGCCGCGATGGCATTCGGCGTTCTTGCGCGGGATGCCGCGCATCAGCAGGATCGCCTCGGCGACCACCAGCTCGGCGACGCTGCGGGTGTTGGAGTAGGGCGCGTTGAACACCGGGATGCCGGCCAGTTCCGCCGCTTCCAGGTCGACCTGGTTGGTGCCGATGCAGAAGCAGCCGACGGTGATCAGCTTGCGCGCCTCGGCCAGCACGTCGGCGCCGAGCTGTGTGCGCGAACGGATGCCGACGATGTGCGCGGCGGAGATCTTCGCCTTGAGCTCGTCGCCGGACAGCGACTTGGGCAGCAGTTCGACCTGGTCGTAACCGGCGGCCTTGAACACCTGCACCGCGCTCTGGCTGATGCCTTCGAACAGCACCACGCGGATGTCCTGCTTCGGGAACGAGGTGGGAGGCGCCATGCGCGTCGCGGTCCTGGGCGGCAAGGGAAGCTGCGCATTATCCCAGATGCGGCAGGCGATTTCCGCACTGCACAAGGGCTTTTTGCCGCACGGCGCGGAACACCGGTCGATGCCTGGCGGAACACCGGCGATGGCATTTCGGTTGCGCGGGAAACGAACGGGCGCCGGGCATCGCGCGCTCCGTCGCCTGCGCTGGACGCACCGGGCCACGACTGGCACGCTTGCGCACCCCCAAGCGTGCGAAGCACCGATGACCGACCCGCGCCTCGCCGCGCTGTCGCAGCTGCTGCCCGGCCTGCGCCTGCTGACCGATCCGGCCGATCTCGAGCATTACGGGCGCGACTGGACCCGGCGCTGGACGCCGGCACCGCTGGCGATCGCGCTGCCCGCCGCGGCGGACGAGGTGCAGGCGATCGTGCGCTGGGCGCGCGCGACCGGCGTGGGCATCGTGCCCTCGGGTGGCCGCACCGGCCTGTCCGGCGGTGCCGTGGCCGCCGACGGCGAACTGGTGCTGAGCCTTGAGCGCATGAACAAGGTGCTCGGCTTCGACCCGGTCGACCGCACGCTCACCGTGCAGGCGGGCATCGCGCTCGAGGCAGTGCACAACGCGGCGCGTGAACACGGGCTGGTGTACCCGGTGGACTTCGCCGCGCGCGGCTCGTGCAGCATCGGCGGCAACATCGCCACCAACGCCGGTGGCATCCGCGTGATCCGCTATGGCAATACCCGCGAATGGATCGCGGGCCTGAAGATCGTCACCGGCACCGGCGAGCTGCTGGACGTCGGCCGCGGGCTGGTCAAGAACTCGTCGGGCTACGACCTGCGGCACCTCGCGGTGGCGTCGGAAGGCACGCTGGGCGTCATCGTCGAGGCCACCCTGCGCCTGGCCGATCCGCCGCCGCCGACCAGCGTGATGCTGCTGGCGCTGCCGGATTTCGAGTCGCTGATGCGCGTGTTCGCCACGTTGCGTGCGAAGCTGCGGCTGGAGGCATTCGAGTTCTTCACCGACCGTGCCCTGTACCACGTCGTCGCGCATGGCGCCTACCGGCCGTTCGAGGAAGACCATGCCTACTACGTGGTCGCCGAGTTCGCCGCCGGCGAGGCGGGCGAGGCGGCGGCGCTGGACGCGTTCGAGTCCTGCGTGGGCGAGGGCTGGGTGCTCGATGGCGTGATCAGCCAAAGTGATGCCCAGGCCGCGCAGCTGTGGCGGCTGCGCGAGGGCATCACCGAGAGCCTGGCGAAGTACGTGCCGTACAAGAACGACGTTTCGGTACGCGTTTCGGCGATGCCGGCGTTCCTGGCCGACGCGCAGTCGCTGCTGGCGGCGCAGTATCCGCAGTTCGACGTGGTCTGGTTCGGCCACATCGGCGACGGCAACCTGCACATCAACGTGCTCAAGCCCGAGGGCATGGACCAGGCTGCGTTCGTCGCCGACTGCGAGCGCGTGACCAAGCTGCTGGCGGCAGCGCTGCAGGCCCACGGCGGCAGCATTTCCGCCGAGCACGGCATCGGCCTGGTCAAGAAACCGTACCTGTCCTCGACCCGCAGCGCGGCCGAGATCGACCTGATGCGCGGGATCAAGCGCGTGCTTGATCCGGACGGGGTGATGAATCCCGGCAAGCTGTTCGACCCCACGTAGCGGCGCTGGTGCCGGCGGACGTCGGCACCGATGCCGCCCCTTCGCCGCCATGCCCGCGAACGCGGGGCTCCAGTGTCCTTCGTGATCGTGATCGCGCCGGAGCAACCGCCGGAAAACGGACCGCCGCGCTCGTCACGACGATGACCATGCAGTGAAGCCGACGTTCATCCGTTGCGCCCGCCCAGCCGCTACGCTTGCCCCAGCCCACGCTGCCGGCCAAGACCATGATCCGAACGCTGTCGATCCTTGCCCTGTTCCTGTGCACCATGGCCGCGGCGCATGCCGGCAGTTTCGCCGGCACCTCCGGCGGGGCGTCGTCCGCGGGGTCGTCCGCCTCGTCGGGCAGCACCTCGGGCGACGACAAGGTCGTGCTCGCGGCGCGCGACGATGCCGCGGCGTTCGTGGCCAGCGACGGGCGCATCCACGGCGCCCGCCTGGAAGCCGCCTTGCGCCACCTGCGCGCCACCGATCCGGGCGCCGGCGACGCCAGCGACCTGCAACTCGCACGGGCCATCCTGGCCCGCTGACCGCGCGTCATGGCGCGCGCCGCGCACGCCGGTTGCCTCGCGGCGCTGCTGGCGTGGGCGCTCCCGGCGTCGGCGGCGCTGCGGATCGAGGTCGAGTCCGCCGGCCTGTCGCCCACCGAGCTCGACGCGAGCCGGACGCTGGCGATGGCTGCGCTCGACCTGCTGCCACCGGCGTTCCGCGCGCGCCTCGACCAGCGGGTGCACCTGGCATGGCGCGACGACCTGGGCACGGGCGTGCATGGTCGCGCGCGTGGCGATCGCATCGCCCTCGACCGCGCGCTGCTGGCCGGCTGGATCGCGGGCAGCCGCGATCCCGACGCCGCGGCCGACCACCGTCCCGCGCTGGCGGCCCTGCTGCACGAGCTCGCGCACGTCTACGATCGTGCGCACGGCCATGCGCTCTCGCGCGATCCGCGCCTGCTGGACCTGGCCGGCTGGCCGGTGCGCCCACTGCGCCTGGGCCTGCGCACGCGGCGCAACGACTTCCATGACCGCAGTCCCGATCGCTACGAGCTGGCATCGCCACGCGAGTTCGTCGCGGTCAACCTCGAACATTTCCTGCTCGATCCCGGGTACGCCTGCCGGCGCCCGGCGCTGCATCGGCACTTCGCGGCGCTTTTCGGCGGGTCGCCCGCGGCCGGGTCCTGTGCCGGGCCCGGGCTTGCGTTCGTCGCCGCCGTTCAATTTGGCCATCGTCACCAGCAGGCTGATCGAATCGACGCGATAGCTGCGGATGCTGACGCGGCCCTTCAGATCATTGCGCCACAGATCGGACCAGTTCTCGATCGGACCCGTGCGGCCGGGCAGGTAGCAGACGCCGAAGCTGCCGTAGAACAAGCCGACCTGATAGGGGTCCATCGCCGCGACGGGATAAAGATCCGCCATGTTGGGGATCTTCGACTTGTCGAGCGGAACCAGCAGCT
This sequence comes from Pseudomonadota bacterium, assembly GCA_020161965.1. Lineage (GTDB taxonomy): Bacteria > Pseudomonadota > Alphaproteobacteria > CACIAM-22H2 > CACIAM-22H2 > Tagaea. The sequence goes on along the minus strand of JAIUNH010000028.1, from coordinate 7,335 downwards.
TCTCCTTCTGCATTTGATAGGAGTAGACCGGGTCCGTAATGAGCACGTCGACTTCCTTGTTGCGCGCCATCGTGACGGTGGGCGCGCCGAGGCCGGCGACGATGTTGACGCGCACGTTGTTCTCGCGTTCGAACCTCGGCAGATGCGGCTCGAACACGGCCTTCATGGGGCCAAGTTCCGTGGCGTTCATGGTGATCGTCGTCTGCGCGGCGGCGGTACCGGACATTTGGCACGCGAACGCTGCTGCGAAGGCGACGGAAAGGCTTCCCTGTATGCGCATTTTCCTTCCTCCTTGCCTGATCGGATCGTTGGTTGAATTCACGCGGTGGTATCGGACGTGGCCGTGGCGCGCGCGGCGTTTTCGAACGCCGCGAGAAACTGGTCGTTATCCTCCGCATGGCCGATGCTGACGCGCAGCCATGTCGCGAAATCCCCGCCCCAAGGTTTGACGATCACCCCTTGGCGAAGCAGCGCTTGGGCCATGGCGGCGGCCGGACGCTTGGCGTCGAAGAACAGGAAATTCGCCCGGCTTGGCGCCGGTTCGTGGCCCATCGCCGTCAGCGCGCGGGCGACGCGATCGCGTTCGGCGAGCGTGGCGGAAACGGTTTTGGCGACCGCCGCTTGATCCGACCACGCGGCACGCGCGGCGATTTGGGCGAGGCGATTGACGTTGAACGCCGTGCGTACGAGATCGAGATGCCGCGCGAAGGCGGATTCCGACGCGACGCCGTAGCCGACGCGCAAGCCTGCGAGCCCGTAGGCTTTCGAAAACGTCCGCAGGGCGAGATAGCGTTTGCCCATCCGGTCGAGCATCGGAATGCTTTCGGGATAGTCGCCGCCGCGCGCGTATTCGTAATAGGCCTCGTCGGCGACGATCACCGTGTCGGCATGGGCGGCGGCGCAGATGGCTTCGAACTCCGCCGCCGGAATGGCGTTGCCGGTCGGATTGTTCGGATTGCACAAAAACAGGAGCTTGGTGCGCGCCGTCAGCGCGGCGATCGTGGCGGCGGCATCGAGCGAAAGATCGGCCTTGCGCGGCACGTCGATGATCGTCGCCCCCATCACGATCGCGTTATCGCGATAGACGGAGAAGGTGGGGGAGGAAAGCACGACTTCGTCGCCGGGATTGATGAAGCAGCGGCAGGCGAAAGCGAGAATATCCTCGGAGCCGTTGCCGAAAATCAGGCGATCGGGGGCGACTCCCAGCGACCGCGCGATGTCTTCGCGCAGATCCCGGCAGTTCGGATCGGGATAATGCTCGAGGGAGGCGGCATCCGCCAAAGCGGCGCGCACGCGCGGGCTGGGCCCGTAAGGGTTCTCGTTGCTGCCGAGCTTGGCGATGCGCGGCGGCGCGTAGAGGCGGCGGATTTCCTCCACCCCCAAGCCGGCATTGTAGGGCACGAGCGTCGTGACCGCCTCGCGGTACGGCGCGCGCGCCCCATTTTCGTCGTCGGCCTTTTTTGTGATCGAAGTCACGTGCCGTACTGCCCTGCTTATGTATGTCGAGGGCAATTAGCTCAGATATTCCCGGCGTCGTCAATAAGTGTTATATACCGGTATAGGGTATATGGATTGAGGCCGATGGAACCGCTTTACAAATTCACGTCCGGCGAGGCGCCGGTGCTGGTGAGCGTGCCGCATGCGGGCACGCATATTCCCGCAAAAATCGCATCGACGATGACACCGGCGGCGCTGCGAGTCGAGGACACGGATTGGTTCGTCGACGCATTGTATGACGTGGCGCCGGCGCTTGGCATCGGGCTGCTGACCGCGACGCATTCGCGTTATGTCGTCGATCTCAACCGTGCGCCCGACGACGTCTCGCTCTATCCAGGCAAGAGCGTGACGGAGCTCGTACCGACCACGACATTTGCGTATCAGCCGATCTACGCGCCGGGCCAAATACCCGACACGGATGAGATCGCGGAACGCGTCGCGCTTTATTGGCGGCCTTATCACACGGCGTTGCAGAGCGAGCTCAATCGCCTCGTCGCGAAGCACGGCACCGTTGTCTTGTGGGACGGGCACTCGATCCGTAGCGTCGTGCCGCGGTTCTTCGACGGCGTGTTGACCGATATGAATTTCGGCACCGCCAAAGGCCAGGCAGCAAACGAATCGCTCGTCGCCGCGGTGTCCGGCGCCGCGAATTCGAACGGCGGCTACGGTGCCGTTTGGGACGACCGCTTTATCGGCGGCTACATCACGCGGACCTACGGCAAGCCGGCGGCGCGGGTTCACGCCATTCAACTGGAGATGACGTGGCGGACCTATATGGTGGAGCAGGCGCCGTATAAACTCGATCCGGGCCGTGCCGCCAAAGCGCGCGCCTATATCGCCGCCTGTCTCGCCGCCGCCCGCGACTGGGCGCGCGCGCAACGCGCCGAATAGGGAAGGGTGCGATGACGCAACGGTTGATCGTCGGCATTTCGGGCGCATCGGGCGCGATCTACGGCATTCGTTTGCTGCAGGTGGCGCGCAAAGCGGGGTTGGAGACGCATCTCGTCGTCACCAAAACGGCGGCGCAGACGATCGCCTGCGAGACCGACCACACCTTGAAGGACGTCTGCGAAATGGCGGATGTCGTGCATTCGGCGGCCGATCTTGGTGCGGCGATCTCGTCGGGATCGTTCCGGACGCTTGGCATGATCGTGGCGCCGTGTTCGATGCGCTCGCTGTCCGAGATTGCCTACGGCAACACCGGCGGTCTGTTGACGCGCGCGGCCGACGTGCAGCTTAAGGAGCGCCGCCGCGTGGTTTTGCTGGCGCGCGAAGCGCCGCTGCATCTCGGCCATTTGCGCGCGATGACGCAGGCGACGGAAATCGGCGCCGTTATCCTGCCGCCCGTGCCGGCCTTCTACAATCGGCCGCAGACCCTCGACGATATCGTCGATCACACGGTCGGTCGCGCACTTGACCTATTCGGCGTCGATAGCGGGATCGTGAAGCGCTGGAAGGAGAGATGAGCGGCGGCGCGATAGCTTGCGCCGTCGTACCGCTCCGTTGTGTGCTCGACGATCCGGCGCCGCGCCGCGTTCGAGGCTCGCGAGGCATGCGCGAACCGCTTCGGCATTGTCGCGGGTTTCGATCGATGGGACACTGCGGCAGCCGTGGGAATCTGCCGTTGGAGGATCGAAGACCGTGCTGACCATATGGGGCGGGCTTAAATCAAACAATGTCCAGAAAGTCGTCTGGACCGCCAACGAGCTCGCTCTGAAATATGTTCTTGTCCCCGCCGGCATGGAGCACGGCATGACCGGGTCAGCCGAGTTCAGGGCACTCAATCCGAATGGTTTGGTGCCGGTCATCGACGATGGCGGTTTCGTATTGTGGGAATCGAACGCGATCGTCCGCTACCTGGCCGCGATGTATGGCGATGCGAATTTTTTCCCGAAGGATATCCGGGCGCGCGCGCTGATCGACCGGTGGATGGACTGGGCGAACCTTCAATTTTATTCGGCGATGGGGCCTGCCTTCCATCAGCTTGTGCGGACCGAGGCAGAGAAGCGAAACCAGAATCTGATCGAGGAGTCTCTTGCGAAGGCCGAGAAATTCGCGGAAATCCTCGACCGGCAGCTTTCCGACCGGCAATTCGTCGGCGGCGAACATTTTTCAGCGGCCGATATTTGCCTCGGCGTTATCGCCCATCGTTGGATAGGGCTGCCGACGAAGAAGACGATTCGGCCGAATTTGGAACGCTGGTACCGGACGGTCAGCCAACGGGATGCGGCGAAAGATATTTTGGTCTTCCCGTTGCGATGAACGCCACGACCGTCGGCACATCGAGAAATCGCTGACGCCCCCTGCGCTTGGGGCGACGGAAAGGGGCGCATCAGGCCAAACAGGTTGACAGACCGTCGCGCTAAACTTAAAAATCGATAATCGATAAACAATAATCGACGGCAATGAGCGCCATTCGGGAAACGCCCGCCCCAGAGACGGTTATCGAGCGCGTCGAGCTGCGCATTTTTTCCTTTCCGATGGAAAACGTGGCCGATGGCATCGATTTGCCCGGGACGCACAGCAAGCGCGTGCGCTTGGCCGTGCGGCTTTGGACCGCCGACGGCGCCGTCGGCGAATATGTCGGCGGCAACGATACGATGTTCGGCCAAGCCCGCATCGTCGCGCGCAAAATGCCCGGCTACGGAAGCTTCGAGCGCGAGCGTTTCTACGAGGATATGAAGCGCGATCTACGCAAAACCGACCGCATGCGCGATGTGGGATCTTGCCGGCAAGCGCTTGGGCTGTTCGGTGAGCGAACTTCTCGGCGGCAGCCGCGGCCGCTTGCCGGCCTATGCCAGCACTTGGCATGGCGGCGAGGGCGGTGGCCTCGATCAGCCTGAGCATTACGTCGCTTTCGCGCAAGAGTGCTTCGAGATGGGCTATCGCGCCTTCAAGGTGCATGGCTGGAAGGACCACGATCCGGCGATCGAAGCGCGCAATGTTCGCCTGCTGGGCAAGTCGCTCGGCGACAAGATGCGCTTCATGCTCGATCCCGGCTGCTATCTGCGGACCTTCGCCGACGCGCTGGATGTCGGTCGTGCCTGCGACGACGCGAATTTCTATTGGTATGAAGACCCGATGGGCGAGGGCGGCTTGTCCGCGCATGCGCATCGCCGCTTGCGCGAAATGATCCGCACGCCGCTGCTGATCGGCGAACATGTGCGCGGGCCGGAAGCGATGGCCAATCTGATCCTCGCCGACGGCACGGATTTCGTGCGCGCCGATCCCGATTTCGACATGGGCATCACGGGCGCCATGAAGATCGCGCATCTCGCCGAAGCGCTCGGCCTCGATGTCGAGCTGCATGCGCCCGGCCCCGCGCAACGCGCCTGCATGTCGGCGATCCGCAACAGCAATTACTACGAATTGTCGATGGTCGGGCCGTCGCGCGGTTGCTTCACCGGCGATTTCTACGTCTGCGGCTATTCCGACAAGCTTGACGACGTGGGGCCCGACGGATGTTTCCCCGTGCCGACGGGGCCGGGCCTCGGCGTGAAATACGACTGGGATTATATCGAGCGCCAAACGCTCGAAACCTACGAACACAGGCTCGACAAATGACAGCCCACGGATGCGAGATCGCCGCCATCGAGTGTTTCCACGTCGAATGGCCCGGGCCCAAGCAGTTCCCCGCGCGTAGCTCGTGGGTGCGCGTGCGCGACAAGGCCGGCCGCACGGGGCTCGGCGAAGCGTCGCCGATGCTCGACAGCGCGTTATCGTTGTCGTTCCTGTCGGGCTATGTGGCGCCCGATTTGATCGGCGCCGATCCCTTCGATACGGCGGTGATCTATCAGCGCGCCCTCAACAAGGCGATGAAGCTGGGGCCGCACGGCATCGTCACGGCGGGGCTCGCGGCGCTCGACATCGCGCTGTGGGATCTGAAAGGCAAAATCGTCGGGCGCCCGATCTACGCGCTGCTCGGCGGCGCCTGGCGCAAGGAACTGCCGTTCTACGCGTCGATCGGCGGCCTCGGCAAAGTCTCGGTCGACGACATGCAGCGCACGATCGACAAGCGCATGCAGGATGGCCCGGCATTGATCAAAATCCGCATGGAGCATGGGCGCGGCGAGCGCGACCGCGACGTGGACGGCGATATCGCGAAGCTTCGCGCCGCGCGCCGGCATCTCGGTCCGTCGATGCGCTTGGCCTTCGACGCCAGCAACGGCTACTCGGTCGGCACGGCGATCCGCATCGGCCGTATCCTCGAGGACGAGGGCTATACGTGGTTCGAGGAGCCGGTCGAGCATTACCATCTCGAAGCACTCGAAGCGGTGTCGCGCAAACTCGATATTCCCGTTTCGGCGGGCGAGCAAAGCTACACGCTACAGGACGTGGCGGCGCTGATCGACGCGGGCGTGTCGATCGTGCAGCCGGACATCATCAAGATGGGCGGCTTCACGGGCATGCTGGAATGCAAGGCGCTGGCACTCGCGCATGGCGTCGATCTCGTGCCGCATCAAACCCAACCCGCCATCGGCCACGCCGCCAATCTCCATTTCGTCGCGGCGCAATTCCAGTCGGTGCAGCCGTGCGAACTCAACGATCAGACCGATCGGCAAAGCGCGGTCTTCGCGAAATTTCCACGCATCGAAAAGGGACTCATCAAGCTCGGCGCCGATCCGGGGCTCGGGCTGGTTCTCGACGAAGCCAAACTCGCGCCGCTCGTGCGGCCGATCTAATCAAAACGAATTTGGGAGGAAATCATGAAGGCAACACGGCGTGACATAATCAAAGCTGCGGCCGCAACCGTGCTCGTCGCGGCGGCCGGCGGCACCGCAACCGCCCAGGTCCGTCCGGTGCGCGTGGCCGTTTCGGCGACCAACGTGTTTTCGCTCGATCCGCGCCGCAGCGTGCAGAACGCCGACCAGTTCTCGTCGCGGCAGGTTTTCGACTCGTTGCTCGATCCGCCCGACGGCACGTTCGAATTGTCGGCCGACAAGGTCGTGCGTTCGCTCGCCGAAAGCTGGGATGTGTCGTCCGACAGCAAGACGTGGACGCTGAAGCTCCGCGAAAGCGTGCAGTTCCACAAGGGCTTTGGCGAGATGACGTCGGACGACGTCAAATACACCTACGAAACGATGCTCGACCCGAAATGGGGTTCGCCGCAGCGCATCTATCTTTCGGACGTCGATAGCGTGGAAGCCGTCGACAAGTATCGCATCCGCTTCAATCTGAAGATTCCCAACCCGACCTTCCATGCGTCGGGTTTGATCTCGCTGATCGGCTCGATCGTGTCGCGCGCGGCGGCGGAGAAGAGCACGCCGGAAGCTTTCGCGCGCAATCCGGTGGGTACCGGCGCCTACGAATTCGATCGGATCGATCCCGATCGCGGCGTCGTATTGAAGGCGTTCGACAAGTATCACGGCGGCAAGCCCGCGATCGAACAGATCGAAATCCGCTATATGGCCGATCCCACGGCGCGCACGCTCGCCTTCATCAAGGGCGATCTCGACATCATCGAGGGCGCGCGCCTGCCGGGCTGGGTCGATCAGATCAAGCGCCAGAAGGCCGATGTCATCATCGACCAGACGATGCCGGGCAGCATCAACACGTTCTCCTTCAATATGGGCCGCAAGCCCTTCGATGACATTCGCGTGCGCAAGGCGCTGCGCTACGGCATCGATCGAAACATCTTTATCAAGGCTTTCGGCGGCATGGCTGGTGCCGCATGGGGTATCAATCCCCCCGACTTCCCCGGCGGTTTCAAGGAAAACGATTTGCCGGAGGAATTGCGCTACTACCACGATCCGCGCAAGGCCAAGGCGTTGCTGACCGAAGCCGGTCTCGGCAGCGGTTTCAAATTCGAGATCATCATGACGCAGCGCGAGGATTATT
>JAIUNH010000027.1 GCA_020161965.1 Pseudomonadota bacterium | reverse complement strand
CATCGTCACGATCTCGCGCTTCAGGCGCACCTTCATCCGGTGGAACGGCATCGCCGCCGCACGCGACAGCTTGACGTCGACGTCGTCGCAGCCCGGCAGCGCGCGGATATAGGCAATGACCTCCGCAATCGCCGCGTCGATATCGTCGAAGCGACGGATCGCGATGATTGGGCCGAAGGTTTCCTCAGCGATCACCGGCGCATCCGCCGCGACATCGGCAAGGATCGTCGGCGCGAACAACGTGCCGTCATGCCCGCCGCCGGCGATCAACCGGCCGCGCCCGCTGTCGATCGTCGTGCGCACACGGCCCGCGACGTTCCGCGCCGCCTCCAGATCGATGACCGTTCCCATATCCGTCTCGACAAGCGACGGATCGCCGAACCGCACCGCCGCCACGCCGGCTTCGAGTTTCTCGACGAAGGCGCGTTCGATGTCGCGATGCAGATAGAGTTTCTTCACCGCTGCACAGCTCTGCCCCGCGATCTCGAAGCGATGGCCGATCGCCGTCGCTACCGCACGGTCAATATCGGCATCCGGCAGCACGAAGAGCGGATCGTTGCCGCCCAGTTCCATCAGGCAACGCACCAAGCCGCTGGCGTTCTTCAACGCGAGTCCTGCGACCGGTCCGCCGGTGAAGGACAGAAGATCGATCTGCGCACGCGCGAGGGCGAGTGCGGCGTCGGCGCCGCCATGGACGATCTGGAACAGATCGCGCGGCCATCCCGCTTTCGCGGCAAGATCGCACAGCATCGCGGCCGCCAACGGCGCCTTGGGCGATGGTTTGGCGACGACCGCGTTGCCCGCCGCGATCGCGGGCCCGAGCTTATGGCACAGCAGATTGAGCGGATAATTAAACGGCGTGATCGCACCGATCACGCCCACGGGCTCGTAGGTGATCGTGGCGCGGTGATCCGCCCCGCCTTCGACGATCGCGCAATGCAGAACTTCGCCGTCCAGGAACGCGCCCGCGTCACCCGACAAGCGCAGCGTGTTTTGCGCGCGGCGCACTTCGTTGCGCGCTTCGCGGATCGTCTTGCCCATCTCGGCGCAGATCGTGCGCGCGAGCGGTTCGGCTTCCGCCGCGATTTGCGCCGCCAAAGCGTAAAGCAACCCGCGCCGCACGGCCGGCGTGGAGTTGCGGAACGCCGCCTGCGCACGCTTGGCACGCAAGATCGCGGCCAGGATTTCCGCCGGTGTGGAAACGCCCACTTCGCCGACCACGGCGCCGTCGAAGGGATTGCGCACGGCGATGGCCGAAACGGCGTCGAGTTTCGCGACTTGCATCATATCTCCTGTTCTTTCGCTTGGCCCACACCCGACGCGGCCAACGCCGCGATGGGAACGGGCCGTATCGGCCAGCGCGTTCCGGTCAAATCGCGCGCTTGCGGTGCGGGAAGATCGGGGCGCAGATGCGCCATCAACGCGGCGGTGTTGTCGGCGCAGAAGCGGCCTTGGCAGCTGCCCATCGCGAAGCGCCCATGATGCTTCACCTCGCGCCCGGTCAATCCGTCGGCGCCGCCGCATAAGGCTTTCAACTCGCCGACATTCCGGTTCTCGCACCGGCACAGCACCGTATCGTCCGGCAAGGCCGCCAGCGGATGCGCCGTTTCGACGGGCGCGAAGAGGCGCGACAAGATCGCCTCCGCCTGACGAAGCCGAGTCAATTCGCGCGGTTCGGCATGCGTGAATCCGCGCAACGCCGCCGCAACGCGCATGCCCGCCGCGCGACCATCGGCGATTGCGGCCTCGGCCCCCAGCGCTTCGCGACAATCGCCGGCATGAACGACCAGCGGCCCGCGCGCATTCGCCGGCGCAAGACCGAATTCATTCGACCGGATGCCGTCATGCAGCCCGATCCGATCGGCGCGGATGAATTTGATCTCGCCTGCCGAATTGCGCACGCACGCGATCAATCCTTCGCCGTCGCGCTCGATGCGCTGCAGCGTTGCCCCCCGCTGCCATTCGACGCGATGGCGGCGCAGCTCGCGCAGATAGCCGAACGCCTCCACCGCGAGGTGCTGATGGAACGCGGCGAGTGCGACCCCGGCCGCGAAACGGCGGAACGGATCGCCCGCCTCGATCACCGCGACCGGCGGATTGCCCAAAGCCGCCATCTGCGCGGCAACGGCGACCAGCAGCGGACCGTTGCCCGCGAGCAGCACGCGGCCCGCCGGCGCGCGGCCCGTTTCCTTCATCATCACCTGCAAACCGCCAGCGGTCGAAACCCCGGCCCGCTCCCAACCAGGGCGCGGCAGAATTTTCTCGACCGCGCCAAGCGCCAGCACGATGGATTTCGCCTTCAGCGTGACGAACGCGCCGGTGTTGCGATCTTCGGCTAAAACGAACCCGTCACTGTCGATGCCGAGGAACACATGGCCATAGCGCGTTTCGATCCGGCTTGCGGCGAAAGCGGCCGACAATTCGTGACGGATCGCGGCCACGCGCGGTGGAATGCGCACCGCTGGCGCATCGGCGATCGCTTGGCGGAAAATGGCGCCGCCCGGCGTTTGGTGCTGTTCCAGCACGACAACCCGCAAGCCCGCCTTGCCGGCTTCGATCGCGGCCGCCATCCCGGCGGGCCCCGCCCCGACGATCAGGACGTCGATCTCAGCCACCGGCGTCCTCCATCGGAACCACGACCATGCCTTGCGCCGCAAGCGTGAGGCATGTTTCGCGTACGACGCCATCGATCAGGGCGACGCAATTCTGGCAAGCGCCGATGCCGCAGAAATAACGGTTCGCTTGGCCCAGCGCGTCGTGCCCGAGCAACGTGACGCCGGCCGCATCCAACGCGGCGGCCACGCTCTCGCCCGGCCGGAACGGAATCGCCCGCCCCTTGAAGCGGAAAATCGGCGCGGTCATGCCGCCACCTTCAAACCGTCGAAGCGACCCGGATCGAAAGGTGTGAGATCCAGCGCCGAATTCTCGCCGCAAGCGAGTGCGGCGATCGCTTGCCCCGCAACTGGCCCCAAGCAAATGCCGTCACCCTCGAAACCGGTGACGACATAGCCGTTCGTCAATCCCGGCAATCGGCCGATCAGCGGCAAGCCATCGGCGACCGCCATGCGTACGCCCGCGAAGCCGCGCAGCAAGCGAATATTCGCCAAGCCCGGTACCAAGGCGACCGCATCGGCCAGGATGCGCGCAACCGCGTCGATATCGTTGCTGCCCGCCTCGCCACCGTCTTCGCGCGTGCCGCCGATCAGGAATTGACCGGTCGTCAACGGATCGACCACCAAGCCGATGCCGCGCGCGGGCTTGCCGTTCGGTCCGGTCTGGCTACCTTTGCTCATCAAATAGCGGCCGGACATGATCGCCCCCGGCATGCCGGCATTGAGCGACGGCGCGCGTTCGGTCACCAGCAACTGGCCTTTGCGCGGCGACAACACATGCGCCAAGCCAAGCAAGGCGCCCGACCCGCCCCCGGCGGCGACGATCACCGCATCGGCTTCGATCCGCGATTTCGCCGTTTCGACCGCGCGAATGCGCTGACCGCGTTCGCACAAGATCAGCCGCGTCACGGGTTCGTGCCGATCGACGGCAAGCCCGCTCGCGGCGATCAAACGATGGACGATGCGATAGCCGATCGCATGGCCTTCGCCGCGCACTTCGACGACCATGCGCGTCGCCGGCGCCAGAGCGGGAAATCGCCCGCGCGCCGTCGCCTGCGACAGGATCTCGGCGCCGACCCCCGCCCCGGACAAGGCGGCCGCATGCGCTTCAAGCACCGCGCATTCGTCGTCGTGCCGCGCGACGATGAAGGTGGAGCGCGTTTTGAAAAGATCGGCGAGCAACCCCGCCTCGGCGAGTTCGCGATAGAGCCGGATGCCCAACAATGCGGCGTTCATCATCGGACCGGGACGCTTGCTCGCGACCGAGACCGCGCCGTCGGCCGCCCCCGTCGCTTCCGCCGCCGGGGCGCGCGCGTCCAAAAGCCGCACGTTCACGCCGCGCCGCGACAGGAAATAGGCCGTGGCGGCGCCGCAAATTCCGGCACCGATGACGACGGCGTTGCGCAAGTGACGGGACTGCATGACGTTTGACCGGCATTATCGCTTTCGATACACCTGATCTTGGGGATGCGCGGCCGGACCCGTCGATACAAGATGACGGCCTTCGACGTTCACGAAATTTGTATCCCGCCGGACGGCGAGGTCCCTTCTAAGAAGGGCGGAAGGGGATTCAAATAATGCCCAAGATCAGCCTGACGCTTATCCAGACGTTCTATCAGGTGGCGCGCCAGGGCTCGTTCTCCGGGGCCGCGCGCGAGCTCGATCTCAGCTACCAATCCGCGGCGAACCATGTCCGCCGGCTCGAAAGTCTGTTGAAAGGCAAGCTGATCGACAGCGAGCAAGGCGTGAAGCGCATCTCGCTGACGCCGCGCGGACGCGCGCTCTACAATCTGCTGCATCCCGAGCTCGACATCATGCTCGAGCGTTTGACCAAGCTGATCGAGAATCAGCGCTCGTCCTTACGCGTGGGCATGCCGCAGGCGATCTTCTTCTATCTGTTCCCGAAGGTGATCACACGCTTTCGCGAAAGCTTTCCCGATCTCGAATTCGCGGTCTACGAACGCGATACGGTGCTGGCCGAACTCGTCAAGAACGGCAGTCTCGACGTGTGCATTTCGGAGCGATATTTCGGCGATCCCGTGGTGCCGCAGCGTCTGCTCGGCAGCTATCGCATGAGCCTCGTCTATCCCAGCGCCTGGGGCAAGCCGCCCGCACAAGAGGATGTCCCCGCCTGGGCCACGGGCCGACCCTTCGTCACCTACGAACCCGGTCAGACCTTGCGCAATCTCGCGGTCGATTTTCTGGCGCGCGACGGCGCCGTCGTCCAGCCGGTCATCTCGACCTCGGGCAGTTCCAGCGTCAAACGCTGCGTCGAAGAAGGTCACGGCTTCTCGATCATTCCGTCCTGGACCGTGGGGCCGGAGGATCGCACGATCGCCGCGGTCAAACTCGACAAGCTGCCCGAAGTGCGCGTCTATTTCGGCAATGCCGGGTTCCTGCAACAGCATCCCGCCGTGCTGAAATTGTTCGAGGATTGCCAGCGCGAACTGGTCGGGCCGGTGCTCGATCCGCCGCGCAGCGGCGAGTTGCCGCGCGCCCCGCTATGATCGGCGACATATAAAAATGCCGATAAGTGGGTCCGCTTCTCTAGCATTGTGCCCCCGTCATCCGTCGATACGCTGACCGATGCCGCCATTGCGGCGCCCGGCGAAGACCGGAAGCGCCGCAGGGCGTAACGAAATCGGGGAACAAGGGAGTACATCCATGAATCTTTTCGCCAAGATCGGCGCCGCCGCGACATTGGCCCTGTCGATTTTCTCGACGGCCGCGTCCGCCGGCACGATCGAAGACATTCGCGCGCGCGGCGTCTTGCGCATTCCGGCGATCCTCAACGAGGTGCCCTATTTCAACAAGGATCCGCGCAGCGGCGAATGGAAGGGCTTCGTCATCGACATGGCGAACGACATCGCCAAGACCTTGGGCGTGAAGCTCGAAGTGGTTGAATCGAGCTGGGCCAACGCGATCCTCGACGTGCAAAGCGGCAAGGTCGATATGGCCTTCGCTGTGACGGCCACACCGCCGCGCGCCATGTCGGTCTCGTTCACCGCACCGACCTACTACAACAGCTTCGTGCTGGTCTCCGCCAAGCCGGAACTGACGGGCTTGAGCTGGAACGAGCTCAACGATCCCAAATACACGTTCGCGGTCGATATGGGATCTTCGCAGGATCTGATCACGCAGCAATATCTGCCCAAGGCCAATGTGCTGCGCTTCAAGACGCGCGACGAAGCGATCGTCGCCGTCACGACCGGCAAGGCCCATGCGCTAGTTAACACGATGTTGAACGGTCTGGTCATCGCCAAGCGTGCACCCGCCATCGGCGCCGTCAAGGTCCCGACGCCCGTTTTGTCCACGCCGTCGGTGATCGCGGTCAACTACAAGGGCGACGAAGTGTTCAAGAGCTTCGTGTCCGCCTGGGCCGAATACAACCGCCGCATCGGCAACAACCAGACCTGGATCCTCGACAGCCTCAAGCCCTTCGGCATCGAGCTGACCGACATGCCTCCCGGCTTCGGCTTCGGCGGCTAAAGACCACGCACATCACTCGGAACCGGCGGGCGACGACATCGCCCGCCGGCTTCTCACGAAAGATCGGCTAAATATACGTCTTGCCGAACGTTTCTCATCTTCGTCGCCCGCCACTGGTTTCCCAGGGCGGGTTTTTTCGTTTCGCGAGTGATAGTCGGAGCCGCGGGATTCGAATCCTGAGCGGCATTGCCGCGAACCCGGTCCCCCAGGCCATACAAAATCAAGTTAATTCAAAATTGATTTCCGAAGCATCGGGGCATCTTGAGACCTTTTATGGAAAATGAGGAAGCCGGATTCGCCCTTCCGCGCGCACCAACACGGCCGTGATCCTTCTCGACAGGTCGCTCCTGTAACTCCGGAAACGATCGAAGTCGTGAAGTCGGCGCCTCCATTGTCGCTCACGACAACACCGCTATACTCGGCCGATGCGCGCTGTCAGCCGAATCCTCGCGATCCTCCGGGCCCTGGGCCCTCGTACGCCTCAACTCAGCCTTACCGAGATCGCCGAACGCGCGCATCTCGACCTCGGCACCACGCGGCGCATGCTCGCAGCGCTTGCCGCCGAAGGCATGGTCGCGCGCGATCCCCATACGAAGCTCTATCGCCTCGATCTCGGGCTCTTGGAACTCGCCGGCGGCGTCGTCGAGTTCGACGATTTGCGCGCCCAGGCGCAGGCCGCCGTCGATGCGGTCGCGCGCGAAACCGGCGCGACTTCGTTCTTCGGCGTCTATCGCGACGGCGAAGCCCTGTGCTTCGCGCGCGCCGAAGGGGCGGCCATCGTGCTGCTGCGCTGGTGGACTCTCGGCGGCCGCATGCCGCTGAATTGCGGCGCCGCGCCGCGCACGCTGCTGGCGCATCAACCGCAAGCCGAGATCGATCGCGTGCTCGCGGGCCCGATGATCGGATTGACGCCGCGCAGCGAAAAATCGCCCGCGCGATTGCGCCGCGAACTCGCGACGATTCGACGCCAAGGCTACGCGCATGCCGTCGACGACGTGGTCTTGGGCGTCGCGGGTTTGGCCGTGCCCGTGCTGGATCGAAAAGGCCGGTTGCGCGGCGCGCTCGCGATCGCCGGATTGACGCCGCATTTCGCGTCGAGTGCGCGCAAGGAACTTCTGGCGGCGCTGCACCGTCAGGCCGAGGCGATGCGCAAGCGCGCATAAGGCCCTCGACTGTCACTGAGTGACAGCGACTTTGATAGTTGACCGTCCCAATTCCTGTGTCATGTTTCTTGCATCGTCCTGCCGGTCGATATCGCTCGCGGCTGGCGTCGCTCGATCGCCCCCCGCCCCGCTATGCCGCAGCGGGGCCGTCATACATAAGGAGTCCCCGCGCATGTTCCCGACCGTGCCGTTCGGCCGCCGCGCTTTCGCAGCCGCCGCCTTGTTGACGGCCGCGGCATTCGCCGCCCCCGTGCAAGCCCAGGATCGCGTCACGCTCCAGTTGGACTGGATCCCGACGGGCGAGTACGCGATCTATTACAACGCGATCGATAACGGCTTTTTCCGCGAACAGCGCCTGGAAGTGACGATCAATCGCGGCCAGGGCTCGGGCGACACGATCCGCCGCGTTGCCGCCGGCACGGCGGAATTCGGCGTCGCCGACATCGCCACGGTGATGACCGCGCGCCAGCGCAGCAACGACAGCCGCGTCAAAGCGGTGATGCCCGTCTATACGAAGCCGCCGCATTCCCTGTTCGTGATGAAGGGATCGGGGATCACCAATTTCAAGGGTTTGGAAGGCAAGCGCGTGGGCACCACGCCCGGCAACAGCCATCAGATCTATCTGCCGCTGCTGGCCGCCGCGAATAATTTCGATCCCAACAAGATCAACTGGGTGACGACCGATCCGGGTGCGATGGGCGCCATGCTGATCAACGGCCAGCTCGATGCCGCCCCGTTCTTCCAGACCCACCAGTATTTCCAGAACAAGCAGGCCCAGCGCTTCAATCGCGAGATCGAAGCGATCCCCTACGCCAATTTCGGGCTGGATGCCTATGCATCGACCATCATCGCGTCGGATACGATGATCGAGCGCAACCCCGACCTCATCAAGCGCTTCCTGGCGGCGCTGCAAAAGTCGTTCGTCTGGGCGCGCGACAACCAGCAGGCCGCCGCGGTCATCCACAACAAGCACCATCCGCAAATCGACGTCGACGACGCGCTGGGTTCGCTGCGCACGGGCCTGACCTTCGTGTTCAACGACGTCACGACGCGCGACCGCCTGGGCCAGTTCTCGGCCGAGCGTCTGCGCCTGACCTACGATCTGGTCGCGCGCACGCAGCAGCTCGATCTCAACATCGATCCGGGCAGCTTCGTCGTGACGAATCTCGCCTCGGGTTCCTGACGTAACGGCGGGCGCGCTTGATCCAGATCGACAGAGTCGACCAGGTCTTCCGCGCCCGCGACGGGGCGGGTGTCGTCGCGTTGCGGGACGTGTCGCTGCGCGTCGAAGCGAACAGCTTCGTCTGCGTGGTAGGGCCGTCGGGTTGCGGAAAATCGACGTTGCTGCGGCTGATCGCCGGCCTGATCCCGTGCACGCGCGGTAGCATCTCGGTATCGGGCCAACGCGTCGACGGTCCGCGCGAAGAAGTGGGTTTCGTTTTCCAGAAGCCCACGCTTCTGCCCTGGGCCAGCGTGCTCGACAACGTGCTGATGCCCTTGAAGCTGATGGGCCGCCCGACCGAAGGCCCGCGCGGCCGCGCGATGGAACTTCTCGCCATGGCCGGTCTCGCCGGGTTCGAACAAAAGCTGCCCGGCGAGCTTTCCGGCGGCATGCAGCAGCGCGTGGCGATCTGCCGGGCGTTGATCCACGACCCGCCCATTCTGCTGATGGACGAGCCGTTCGGCGCGCTGGATGCGCTGACGCGCGAGGAAATGTCGCTGGAATTGCTGCGCATCTGGACCGAGCGGCGCAAGACGATCGTGTTCGTCACCCACTCGATCAGCGAAGCCGTTCTGCTCGCCGATCAGGTCGTGGTCATGTCCGCGCGCCCCGGCCGGATCGACCGCGTGATCGACGTGAAGGTTCCCCGCCCGCGCAATTTCGACCAGCAGGGCGATCCTGAGTTCCAGCGCGTTTCGCATACCGTGCGCGAATTGATCTACGCCAACCGCAAGGCCGCCGCCGATGCGCCCTGACGATGATCGCGGCGAACCCGAACTGCCGCCGGGCCCCAGTGCCGCCAAGCGCGCATTGCGCGCGGCCATGCCTTGGCTCGCCGTTTTGGGGCTGTTCGTGCTGTGGGAAGTGGCCGTTCGCGCCTTCCGCATCCCCGATTATCTGCTACCCGCGCCCCTCGAAATCTGGTCGCAGACCTACGCGCTGAAGGCGATGGTCGGCATGCACACGCTCGCCACACTCGAAACCATCCTCTACGGTTTCGTGATGGCCGCCGCGATCAGCCTGCCGCTGGCCGTGCTCGTCACGGCCTCGCCCGCCATCGCATCGGCCGTCTATCCGCTGCTGGTGATCGTGCATTCGATCCCGAAAGTGGCGCTCGCCCCCGTGCTGGTCGTCGCACTCGGCGCCAACGAATTGCCGCGCATCGCGATCACGTTCCTCGTCTGCTTCTTTCCGCTCGTGATTTCGATCGCCGCCGGCTTGCTGGCCGTACCAGCCGAATATATCGAGATGTGCCGCGCCTGCCGCGCGTCGCGCCTGCGCGAACTTTGGCGCGTGCGCCTGCCCTACGCCGTGCCGTTCATCTTCAGCGGCTTGAAGGTCGCGATCACGCTCGCCGTCGTCGGCGCCGTGGTCGGCGAGTTCGTCGCCTCCGAAAAGGGGCTCGGCTACCTGATCCAATCCTCCACGGCGTTTTTCAAAACGCCGCTCGCCTTCGGCGCGATCGTGATCCTGGCGATCATCGGCATTGCGCTGTTCCAGGCGGTGGTTGCGATCGAACGCGCCTTCTTCCCCTGGGCCGTATCCGACGACCGTTTCCGCGAATAATAGAAGCCCCCGCACGAGGAGCTCCCGAGAGATGACCAAGACCTATATTTCCGCCGATTGGATCCTGCCGATGGCGGGCGACGATTTCGCGATCGCCGACGGCGCGATCGTTTTCGAGAACGACAAGATCATTGCGGTCGGCAAGGCGAAGGACCTCGCGCGCCACAAGGAAACCGCGCAGAACGTGCGCGACCTGACCGGCTTCGCGGTGATGCCGGGGTTGGTGAACACGCATACGCATGTCGCGGGTGCGATCACCAAGGCGATGACGGAAGATGTTTCGGGCTATGGCGGTGCCTTCAAGGTGGCGCTGCCGCTGCACGAGCATTACGTGCGCCAGGAAGACATCTACTTGCCCGGCCTTCTGCACGCGGTTGAAATGCTGCGCACGGGCACGACCACGATCAACGAATGCTGGTGGCACCAACCGGAATCCGCGAAGGTCATCCGCGATGCAGGGATCCGCGGCGTGGTCGCGGCCGAAATCCGCGAGATGGACTCCTCCGAAGCCGGGTTCGGCAATATGGAGCGCAACTGGAATCGGCGTATGGCCGATGAAGGGATCGACGAGGCCATCGACCTGATCGAGAACTGGCACGGCAAGGCCGACGGGCGCATCACCTGCCGCGTGGCGCCGGACGGGCCCGATCGCTGCACGCCCAAGCTGCTGGTCGAGTTGAAGGAGCTTGGCGACAAATACGGCGTGGGCTTGCACGCACACACCGCCTCGATCCCCGGCGAAGCGGAGTTCATGCTCCATAATTACGGCAAGCGCACGATCCACTTCCTCAACGATCTGGGCCTGCTCGGGCCCGGCTATGTCGGCGCGCATTGCGCGTTCGTCGACGACAGCGAAATCGAAGTGATGCGCGAAACCGGCATGCATATGGCGCACACCGCCTATCTTGTCGCCAAGCGCGGCTACTACCCGCCGATGGAAAAAATCTACAAGGCGGGCGTGTCGGTGGCGCTGGGCTCCGACTGGCTGTCCAACGACATGTGGAAGGTCATGCGCTTCGCCGCGTTGATCCCGCGCATCCTCAGCAACAATGTCGGTATCCGTTCGGGCAAAGACGTGCTGCGTATGGCGACGATCGGCGGCGCCCGGGCGCTGGGCATGGAAGACGAGATCGGCTCGCTCGAAGCCGGCAAGAAGGCCGATATCATCGCCATCGACATGCGCGCGGCTTGGTTCCACCCGTTCCGCGACGAGGATCTTGCCGCCAATCTCGTGTTCAACGGCAATTCGACCGATGTGCGCGAGGTCTACGTGAACGGCAAGCATGTCGTCGCCGACGGCCGGATGAAGGATATCGACGAGCGCAAGCTGATCGGCGAAGCGCGCGCGGTCGCCCAATCGGTATGGGATCGCGCGGCGCCGCTGTTCGCGCGTTAAGCGGGGGCATGCCATGACGAAAATCGCTGCCGTCCCCGTCGTCGATGTTTCGGGCCTCGCGTCGCCGGACGTCGCGGTGCGCAAGCGCACGGGCAAGGAAATCCGGCGGATCTACGAAGATCTCGGCTTCCTCTACATCGCCGGTCATGGCGTACCGCAAGCGATGATCGACGGCGCCTTCGCGGCCAGCCGGCGTTTTCACGCCTTGCCGATCGAATCCAAAATGGCGCTGAAGATCAACGCGGCGCATCGCGGCTATATGGGCATGGCAACGTCGACGATCGTCACCTCGTCGGTCGCCAAGGTCACGCGGCCCAATCTCAGCGAATCGCTGATGCTGCTCCACGATCTGCCGCCGGACGATCCCGACGTGCTGGCGGGCAAGCCGTTGCAGGGACCCAATCAATGGCCGGCGGAACTGCCCGAATTTCGCGGCGAAATGCTGGCCTATATGGCCGAGCTTCGGGCACTGGCGGAACGCTTCACCGGCGCCATCGCGCTTGCCTTCGATCAACCCGAAGATTGGTTCGCGCCCCATTTCCGCAAGCCGACGACTTGGCTACGGCTACTGCATTATCCGCCGCAGCCGCCCGACGACGACGCGCAGTTCGGTTCGGCGCCGCACACCGATTACGGGTTCCTGACCTTCCTTGCACAGGATTCGACCGGCGGGCTGGAAGTGCGCGGCAACGACAATAGCTGGATCCCCGCCCCGCCCATTCCCGGCACCTTCGTCGTCAACGTCGCCGATATTCTGATGCGCTGGACCGACGGCGTGCTGCGCTCGACGCCGCATCGCGTGCGCAATCTTTCGGGCAAGGACCGGTACTCGCTGCCGTATTTCTATGACCCGTCGATGGACAGCGTCGTCGAACGCATGCCGGGCCTCAACGCCGACAAGGCCCCAAATTGGCCCGCCGTCCACTTCGGCGAATACGTGATGGAACGGCTCGATAAGAACTACGCGTATCGCATCAAGGGAAACACGGACAACGGAACCCCGTAGCTACTCGTTTTGACAATATTCTTTCATCATTCGCTTAGCATGTCCGTTATCGGCACAATCTGGACGTCTTAAGGTCGTGGCCAAATCGACGCTTGCACTTGAAACCGTGGCGCAACGGTATTCACGGCCGCGGTGGCGCCCATCGTGCCAACGGCAAGCGTCCAAACGGTGATGTTTGCGTCCGCGGGCAAAGCGGAGGATTATCCCGGCGCGGACGGCCGGCTCGGCCGCCGGTATCATCGACGGCAAACAAGAATGATCGCGCTCAATCTCCGCCAGCAGCACATCGCCAACGCCGCCCGCGACAAGGGCTTCGTCACCATCGACGATCTGGTCGCCACACTCGACGTCACGCCGCAGACCGTGCGCCGCGACATCAATTTCCTGTGCGAGCACGGCATTCTGGCGCGCTTCCACGGCGGGGCGGCGTATCGCTCCAGCGTGGCGAACATGCCTTACGAGACGCGCGCGGGCTCGATGACCGAGGAGAAGGCCGCGATCGCCGCGCGCGTTGCCGCTGAAATTCCCGACGCGTCATCCGTGTTCATCGATATCGGCACGACGGCCGAAGCGGTCGCCCAGGCGCTGCGCGGCAAATCCAATCTGCGCATCGTCACCAACAATCTCAACGTCGTGCGCCTGCTCGCCGGCAAGGAGGATTTCGAGGTTACGGTGACCGGCGGCGTTTTGCGCCATCGCGATCTCGCCATCACCGGCGCCGCCGCGACCGCTTTCGTCGAGCGTTATCGGCTCGATTATTCGATCCTGGGCGTCGTCGCGATCGACGCGACCGGCGCCATTCTCGACTTCCACGCCGACGAGGAACCGCTGACCCGCGCCGTGATCGGCTGCGGACGGCAATGTTTCGTCGTCGCCGATAGCAGCAAGTTCGGCCGCAACGCGATCGCGCGTGTCGCACATCTTTCGCAGGTCGCGGCCCTGTTCACCGACGCGGTGCCCGACGGGATTTGGGCGAAGACGATCAAAGAATCCGGCGTCCGGTTGGTTCTTGCCGATATGCCTTAAAGTTCGTTTTCGAACATTTTTGTTTGAAAACGAACTTATCTGCGTTACGCTCTCCTCAATCTGGTTCGGAATCGAATATTTCCGGCCTTCGGGGGAAACGCATGAAGTGGATCCGCAAGCGCGCTTTGGCGGGTGAAATGCTCGGCGGCGCGTGGCTCAGCCTCGCTTCGCCGGTCGCGGCGGAGATCACCTCGCGCAGCGGGTTCGACTGGATCCTGTTCGATCTCGAACACGGCTTCGGCGACAATAACGACCTTCTCCACCAGCTTCAGGCGATCGAGGCGTCGCCGACCGTCGGCATCGTGCGGGTCCCCGCGATCGACGGCGCGATCTTCAAGCGCGTGCTCGATCTGGGTCCCGCCGGCTTGATGATCCCGAACGTATCGACCGCCGAAGCGGCCGTGGAGCTCGTGCGCCAGGCGCGCATTCCCCCGCTGGGCGTGCGCGGGGCCGCGCAATCCACGCGCGCTTCGGGCTACGGCTTCGGCTACGAGCGCTATATCGCCGAAGCGAATGCCAACCTGCTGATGGTCGCGCAAATCGAATCGCGCGAGGGCGTGGCGAACGCGGAATCGATCGCCGCGATCGACGGGATCGACGTGTTGTTCGTCGGCCCGCTGGATCTGTCGATCGATATGGGCTTGCCCGCCGAACGCCCGCGCGGCGAATTCGCCGACGCCGTGGCGAAGGTGGCACAAGCCGCGCGCAAACACGGCAAGGCCGCCGGCGTGCTGGTGCGCAATATCGAACAGGCGCGCGACTACGCGGCACTCGGCTTCACCTTCATCGCGATGGGCTCCGATCGCGGACTCATCGCCAGCGGCATGGTGCGCAACGCCAAGGAATTGGCGGCTTTGCGCGACCCATCCACCGCGAAGGCGGCCGCCGGCCAATGAAGGAAACGCCCGTCATCCTCGCGGTCGATCTGGGAACGCAGAGTCTGCGCTTCTCGATCGTCGCGGCCGACGGGTCGAAACCGTGGACATGGTCCTGCGCCATTTCCACGCGCACGCAAGGCGATATCAGCGAGCAGGATCCCGTCGCGTGGGACGAAGGCTTGCGTGAAGGCTTCGCGCAAGCCAAGCGCGCGGGCGTGCGGTTCGATGCGGTCGCGGCGGCGGGCCCGCTTGCGGGCTGGGTGCCGCACGACAGGCAAGGCAAGGCATTGGGCCCGGCCTTGATGTATTTCGACAAACGCAGTGCCGCCGATCTTACCGTTCTGGAAGAGGCCGAAGGTAAACGCAACGACGGCTTGCGCGCGACGATCGCCGATCCGGTTCCGCATCTGCTACGCTTGCGCCGCGAAAGCCCCGAGATCTATGCGCGCGCGCATCGCTTGCTCGACGCGACCGGGCATTTGAACGCGCGTTTGACCAGTGGCGTCGCGACGCTCGATACCTATACGGCGTTGCGTCTGCCCGCTGCTGATCTCGCACGCCGCCTCGACATCGGCGTGACGAAATTGGGCCGGGCCACGCGAATTGGCGAAACGATCGGCACGCTCGCCCCCGAGTTCGGCGCGCCCGTACCCGTGATCGCCGCGAGTTTCGACAGCAAAACCGCCTATATCGCCAGCGGCATTTCCAAGCCCGGCGAGGCACTCGATATCTCCGGCACCGTCACGTCGTTCGGCGTGGTCGCCCCCAAGCGCTTGGCCGATGCGCAACGCCGCGTCTATTCCGTGCCCTTGGATGATGTTTGGCTAACGCGCGGCTCGATGGGCGGGACCGGCAGCATCCTCGAATGGGCGCGCGGCGAAATGCCGTTCGAGGAATACGAGAAGCTCGCCGCCAGCGCGCCGCAAGGCGCCAAGGGCGTCACCTTCCTGCCCTTCCATTCCGGCGCGCGCGCGCCCTTGTGGAATCCCGGTGCGCGCGGCGCGTATCTGGGCCTGTCGCTCGATACCGATCGCGCGGCGATGGCGCGCGCCGTGTTCGAAGGCATGGCGCTCGGCCTCAAGCATGTCGCGGCGACGATGGCGGAGAGCGGCGTGGCACTCGGCGAGCTTCGTCTCGCAGGTGGCTTGGCGCGTAGCGATCTGCTTGCGCGGTTGAAGGCCGATATTCTCGGCCAGCCGGTCGTGCGTTGCGCGGATCACGAATTGACGACGCTGGGCTTGGCCGTGATCGCGCTGACGGCGATCGGCGCGTTCCCGTCGCGCGTCGAAGCGAGTCGGGCGCTCGTGCGCCTTGCCGACCGCATCCATCCCGGCCCCGACGCCGCCGCTTACGCCCCCGTCTATCGCCGCTATGTCGCTGCCGTGACCGCGTTGACACCGGTTTTTGCGGCAAACTCGGTATCTGGATAACGCGATGCCGAGCCATACCCCCCATTTCGAATCAAATTCCTTGACTCAGAATACAAAGAGTCAAAATTATATATCATCTTTCACTTTCGAAGATGATACCCCGATGCTCGAAGTCCGCAGCGAATTCCCGATCTCCGACGACGAGACCGAGCTCACCGCCTATTCCAAGCTGACCAACGCGCTGTGCCTGGATATCCAGGCCGGCCGCTTCGATCCCGATGCGCGGCTGAAAGTGCGCGATCTGGCCGAGCGCTACGGCGTCAGCCCCAGCCCGGTGCGCGAAGCCTTGCAGG
>JAIUNH010000026.1 GCA_020161965.1 Pseudomonadota bacterium | reverse complement strand
GCGATCTCGGCATAGAGTGTGGCGAAGCCCTCCAGATAGCCCTCGGGATGGCCGCTGGGCACGCGCGTCACGCGTGACGCGGCGGGCAGGGCGGTCGGCGAGGCGCGGGTGATGAGGCGTGGCGCCTCGCCGAATTTCGCGAAGCGTAGCGTGTTCGGCTCCTCCTGGTGCCATTCGAAGCCGCCGGTCTCGCCATAGACGCGCAAGCGCAAGCCGTTCTCGTGACCGACGGCGATCTGGCTCGCCCACAAGCCGCCGCGCGCCCCGCTTTTGAGGCGCAGCAGCATCTGCGCGTTGTCGTCCACGCGCCGTCCCGGCAGTGTGGCTTGCGCGTCGCACGCGACCGCATCGACCAAATCGCCGGTGACAAATTCGAGCAAGTTGAAGGCGTGCGTGCCGATATCGCCCAGCGCCCCCGCCTTGCCGCTACGCGCGGGATCGGTGCGCCAATCGGCCTGTTTCTGGCCGGTGCTTTCCAATGTCGTCGATAGCCAATCCTGCGGATACTCCGCCTGCACGACGCGCAATTTGCCGATCTCGCCGGCGGCGATCATCGCGCGCGCCTGACGGATCATGGGATAGCCGGTGTAATTATAGGTGACGGCGAAGACGCAATCGGATTTCGCGGCCGCCGCCGCCAAGGCGCGGCCTTGTTCGAGATCGAGCGCCAACGGCTTGTCGCAGATCACATGCAAGCCGCCCGCGAGACAGGCGAGGGCGGCGGGCGCATGGACGTGATTGGGGGTGACGATCGCCACCGCCTCGATCCCGTCTTTGCGCTTGGCTTCGCCCGCGATCATCGCGGCGTAGTCGGGATAGGACCGCGCTTCGTCCAAACCCAAAGCGATGCCCGAACGTTTCGCCTTGTCGGGCGTGGAAGCCAACGCGCCGGCGACGAATTCGTAGCGATCGTCGAGGCGGGCGGCGATGCGGTGTACGGCGCCGATGAAAGCGCCTTCGCCGCCGCCGATCATGCCCAGGCGAATGCGGGCGGGCGGGGCGGCGCTCATCGCTTCGCCGTCCCGATCAAGCGCGCGATCTGGTTCTTGTCGGTTTCGCCGCCGGCGAAATCGTCGAACGCCTTGTCGGTCGTGCGGATGATATGGCGCTTGATGAATTCGGCCCCTTCGCGCGCCCCGTCTTCGGGGTGCTTCAGGCAGCATTCCCATTCCAGCACCGCCCAGCCCGCATAGCCGTGCGTGGCGAGGCGCGAGAAGATGCCGCTGAAATCGATCTGCCCGTCGCCGAGCGAACGGAAGCGCCCGGCGCGATTGATCCAGGGCTGATAACCCGAATAGACGCCTTGGCGCCCGCTCGGGTTGAACTCCGCATCCTTCACATGGAAGGCGCTGATGCGCTCGGCATAGATGTCGATGAAGGCGAGATAGTCGAGCTGCTGCAACAGGAAATGCGACGGATCGTAATTGATCTTGCAGCGCGGATGGTTGTTCAGCGCCGCCAGGAACATCTCGAACGTGATGCCGTCGAACACGTCCTCACCGGGATGGATCTCGAAACCGACATCCACGCCGTTTTCGTCGAACGCGTCGAGTAGCGGCTTCCAGCGGCGCGCGAGTTCGGCGAAGGCTTCTTCGATTAAGCCCGCCGGGCGCTGCGGCCAGGGATAGAGATAGGGCCAGGCAAGGGCGCCGGGGAAACCGACATGGCCCGTGAGGCCCAAATTGCGCGAGGCCTTGGCGGCGAGGCGCACTTGGCGTTCGGCCCATTCGCGGCGCGCGGCCGGGTTGCCCTTTACCTCCGCCGGTGCGAAGGCGTCGAACAACTCGTCATAAGCGGGATTCACCACCACGAGCTGGCCCTGCAAATGGGTCGAAAGCTCGGTGATCGTCACGCCGTGCTGGGTGGCGATGCCCGCGATCTCGTCGCAATAGGTTTTGGACGACGCGGCCTTTTCCAGATCGAACAGGCGCTTGTCCCAGCTTGGCACCTGCACGCCCTTGTAGCCGAGCGAGGCCGCCCATTTAACGATCGACGGGAAGGAATTGAACGGCGCTTCGTCGCCCGCGAATTGGGCGAGGAAGATGGCGGGACCTTTCATCGTGGCTGGCATGAGGGCGCTTCTCCCGATACCGGATTTATTATGAAATCGATTGCGCCCGAGCGTATCCGGGCATTCGCCGGGCGCGCAAGGGGAGGCTTGTCAGCCTTCGCGATCCCGGCCAAATTCGATACGAAATGGCCGCGAAGAACAAATCCACCCGCCGGATCAAGACCGCCAAAATCGCCGACGTCGCGCGCGTCGCGGGCGTGTCGGTCGCGACGGTCAGCCGCGCCTTGGCCAAGCCCGGCATGGTCGAAGCGGCCACGCGTGCGCGTGTCGTCGCGGCGGCCAAACGCCTGGGCTACACGCCCAATGTCGCGGCGCGAAACTTGCGCGCACGGCGCAGCAACATGGCGCTGGTCGTGGTGCCGAATATCGGCAACGCCTATTTCGGCGAATTGTTGCGCGGCATCGATGCGGCGCTGACGCGGCGCGGCTACGGCCTCATCATCGCCAATCTCGACCTGACCTCGACGCGGGACAATTCGCCCGACCACGAGGAACGCTATGTCGATCTCGCCGCCGCCGGCCAGGTCGACGGCGTGCTGCTGCTCAACGGCTACGTCCCCAAGGGGCCGGTACGCACCATGCTCGATGCGCGCGTGCCGATCGTCGCGGTGGGCGAGCGCATTCGCGGCGCCAAGTTTCCGCAGGTCGAGGTCGACAACCGCGCCGCCGCGCGCGAAGCGGTCGAACATCTGGTCGGCCTTGGCCATAAACGCATCGCCTATCTCTCCGGCCGGCCGCGCAGCCATTTGGATTCCGCGCGCCGCTCGGGCTTTCGCGACGCGCTGACGACCGGCGAAGGCCTCGAATGGACGGGCGATTACTATTTCGCGTCCGGCGTGGCGGCGGCCGAAGCGATGCTGCGCGGCAAGCCGCGCGACTGGCCGACGGCGTTGTTCGCCGCGTCCGACGAAATGGCGATCGGATTCCTGAAAACCGTGCTTGCGGCGGGCGTTTCGGTGCCGCGCGACATGTCGATCATCGGCTTCGACGGCATCGATTACGCGCGGTTCAGCGACCCCGCCTTGACCACGGTCGTCGTGCCGCGCCGCCAAATCGGCGAAACGGCGGGGGAAATGCTGGCCGATCTGATGGCCGGTTCGGGCGATGTGCCCGCCCATGTGCGCCTTGCGACCGAATTGCGGGTGCGCGGCAGCACGGGCCCTGCACCACGCTAACGCCGCTTCTTGGCCGTTTCCTCGCCCAGGAAATTCGCCAGCACATCCGAAATATCGGCGGCCTGACGCGCCAGCGAGCCGACGGCGGCGGAGTTTTCCTCCACCATCGCGGCATTCTGCTGGGTCGTGGTGTCGAGCTCGGCCAGCGCTTTGTCGATCTCGGCCACGCTGCGCGCCACTTCGCGGCTGCCGGCGGCGATTTCCGGCGCGATCTCGTCGACTTCGGCGACGACTTTGACGATGGCGCCCAGCGCTTCATTGGCGGCCGCCACCAGCCGCACGCCTTGGCCGACCTCGACCGAGCTTTCGGCGATCAACTCGCGCACTTCCATCGAAGCTTGGCGCGAACGTTCGGCCAGCGCGCGTACTTCTTGCGCGACGACCGCGAAGCCCTTGCCGGATTCGCCCGCGCGCGCTGCCTCGACTGCGGCGTTGAGCGACAGGAGCTTCGTCTGGAACGAGATTTCCTCCAGCGCCTGGCTGATTACGCCGATGCGCGAGGACGAGCTTTCGATCCGCGTCATCGCCTGGGCGACGCTGGTCACGGCCTTGCCGCCATCCTCGGCCAGCGTGCGCGCTTCGGACGCCAGCGTGCTGGCGCGCGCGGCACTGTCGGCTGCCTGGGAAACGGCGGCGGTGATCCCGGCCATCGTCGCGGCGGTTTCCTGCACGGCGGAGGCTTGGCGTTCGGTGCGGCGGGCAAGATCGCCGCTCGCCTGCGAAATCTCGTTGGCCGCACCGCGGATTTGTTCGATCGGACGCGCGACGCGCGACGCCGTTTCGATCTTGCCCTTGGCGATATAGACGGAAATCGCGTAGTCCATATCGAGCAGCACGGCTTTGTTCAGCGCCTTCAGCGCCGCCGTGCGCTCGGCCGTGCGCCAGCGCACCGTTTCGGAAATGACGGCGATCAATTCGGCCACCGCCGTCGCGTAGCCCGCGATGTACCAGCGCGGCTCCAGCCCGATGCGGTCATGCGCGTCGCCGATGCGCAAGGCGCGCTTCACGTATTCGGCGTCGAACCCGGCGTCGAACAGGCGCAGCCAATGTTCGGCCTGGGCGGCGCGGGCATGGGCGACACCTTTGGTGCCGCCGAACATCGCCATCAGATTGGGATAGGCTTCGATATGGGCGTAGAACTTGGTCAGGATCCGCTGGAGATTCTGCGCCAAGAGCGGCTTGATCCGGCGCAAGGCGGCGGCGTCCGCCGGCCCGAACCCGATGAATTTCAGACGTTCTTCGAGCGTCGCTTGCTCGTCCGCCATGCTGGCCGCCATCCCCTTGGGCGCGCACGGCCCCCGCCGGGCGCAGCCTTGGCGCTAAGCTAGCCCGAGTCGGGGTACGGACGAGAAAGTTTTTCGCCGCTTCGTGGATTAGCGGAAACGCACGCAGATCGGCGTGCCGGGATCGACCACGTCGCCGGTCGGATAGATCTTGCCGGTGGCCGGATCCAGGCGGAACAGCAGCACGTTGTTGGTGTCCTGGTTCGCCGCGGCGATGAACTTGCCGCAGGGGCTGATCTCGAAATTGCGGGGAATGCGGCCGCGCGTATGCTCGTGGCCGACGATCGTCATGCGGCCGGTGGCGGCGTCGAGCGCGTAGATCGCCAGCGAATCATGGCCGCGATTGGACCCGTAGAGGAATTTCCCATCCGGCGTGATCTGCACCTCGGCGCAGGTCGAATGCCCGTGATAGCCGGGCGGCAGCGTGGGCAGCGTGTGGAGTTCCGACAGCGTGCCCTTCGCCGCATCGTAGGCGAAGGCCGTCATCGTCGAATTCAGCTCGTTAATCAGATACGCGAATTTGCCGTCGGGGCGGAACACAAGCTGGCGTGGACCCGCACCCGGCGCGGTCTTGACCAAAGGCTGCGTGGGATGAAGCGTCAGCTTGCCGGTCTTTTCATCGAAGGCGTAGATCACCACGCCGTCGAGCCCCAGATCGGGCACGAAGATGAAGCGGTTGCCGGCATCGATGGCGACCGCATGGGCGTGGGGGCCCGCCTGACGGCGCGGATCGATACCCGTCCCGCCCTTATGTTGGATGAACTCGACGGCCTCGCCCAAGGATCCGTCTTCGGCGATCGGCAGCACGGATACGCTGCCGCTGGCGAAATTCGCGATCAGCACGAAGCGCCCGGTGGCATCGACGATCAGATGGCACGGATCGGTGCCGTGGCTCGCCTTGGTGTTGAGATAGGTAAGCTTGCCGGTGGCGGGATCGATGCGGAAGGAACTGACCGCGCCGCTCGCCTTGCCTTCGTATTCCTTGTACTCGTTCACGCAGAACAGGAAGCGGCGCTTGGGATCGAAAGCCAGATACGAGGAATTCCGCACCCCCTCGGTAATGCCGAGGAGGTGCAGCTTTCCCGCTTCGCGATCGAAGCGATAGCAGTAGATGCCTTTGCCTTTGCCTTGCAGGATCTGGCCGGTGCCGAACAGAATCGGCTCGCTATAGGTGCCTACGTAAACCAATTCGTCGTTCGACATCGGCCTTCGATCCCTTTTTCGACTTACTCGACCTTGATACCGACTTCGGCGCAGATACCCTTGAGGTACTTCATCGCCAGCACGGTTTCTTCGACGAACTGATCCGTCGCGGTCGGATTGCGGAACAAGCCGGGCGCCGTCGAGGTCGGCCCGCGCGACGTGCCGGGCACGTCTTCGAGCTCGATCGACACCACGCCGTCATAACCGACTTCCTTGAGGGCGATGAACATTTCCTTCCAGTCGATCTTGCCCATGCCCGGACGCCAATGGACGTTCGTCACGCCGTCGTTATCCGACACATGCAGATGCAACAGGTGCTTGCCCAGGCGATAGACCGACACGTTCGGGAAATCGCCGACCGGGAAGGTGTGGCTGGGGTCGAGATTGACGCCGAAGGCCGGCGAGTTCACGTCCTCGATCAAGCGCAGCGCGCCGTCGGTGTTGGCGAGGTAGCGGAACGGGTGCGGCTCGATCGACAGCTTCACACCGGCCTTCTCGCACAGCTTCGAACACGCCTTCAGCGACGTGACGTAATCCTGATAGTTCTGGTCCCAGTTCAGGCCCTTCGGGATCTTGTTGGTGAAGGTCTGGACCAGCGGCTTCGTCGTGATGCGCGGATACTCGGCGTCGCGGAAGCCGAACGGATAGGCGCTGACCATGTTGATGATCGGCGAACCCAGTTCCGCGCCCACTTCGACCGCGCGCGCCCAATGATCGACGGCGGCGTCGCGCTTGGCCTTGTCGGGGCTCGACAGGTCATGCGGCGTCGACACGAATTGCGAGATCGACACGCCTTCGCCCGACAGAACCGATTTCAGGTTCTTGATCGTGTCGGGCTTGTAGTAGTCGCGCAGATAATCCTTGTTCCAGCCGATCAACTCGGTCGCCTTGAACCCGTGGCGCGCGATGCGGCGAATGGCCTCGTCATAGGGCGGTTCCCACTGGAACGGCCAGCAGCTGGCTCCGAACTTCATGATACTCTACTCCTCGTTGTATTGTATGCGGTGGTGGTTGGATAGGGTGGCGGGATTTAACCTTTCACGGCGCCGCCCAGCAGGCCGGCGACGATGAACTTTTGCATCAGCAGGAAGAAGAACAGGATCGGCAGGGTGATGATCCCGGCCCCCGCCATGATCAGATCCCAGCGGAAGGTGTATTCCTCCTGAAAGCTCGCGAGGCCGATGGGCATGGTGAACATCGTGCGCGATTGCAGGAAGACGAGTGCGAACAGGAATTCGTTCCAGCTGCGGATGAAGGCGAAGATGGTGACGGCCGCCAAGCCCGGCCCCGCCAGCGGCAGGATGATCTTGTGGAAGGTCTTCAGGATGCCGGCTCCGTCGACGGCGGCGGCGTCTTCCAGCTCCTCCGGGATCGTTTCGAAGAAGCCGCGCATCATCCATACCGTGAAGGGCAGGGCGAAAGCGGCGTAACAGACGATCAACGCCACATGGGTGTTCAGCAAGCCCGCCTTCTGCACCACGATGAATAGCGGGATCACCAGCATGATCTGCGGGAACATCTGCGCGATCAGCAGCAGCATGCCGAAAGCGTAGCGGCCGCGGAACTTGATGCGCGCGATCGCATAGGCCGCGTACATGCCCACGATCACCGACAAGGCGGTCGAGGCGACGGCGATTTTGAAGCTGTTGAGGAAGTAGCTCGGGAAGCTCGTGCCCTGCCACACGGCGATATAGCTATCGAGCGTCCATTTGACGGGCAGCAGCGTCATGTCGCGCGCGAACAATTCCGATTGCGGCTTGAACGACGACGATGCCATCCACAGGATCGGGAACAGCATCACGATCGTCAACGCGCTGAGGAAGAGATAGAGGCCAAGCCGCATCAGGAATTCGCGCGAACGCCAAGCGTTCATGGCGGCTTCCGATCGCGGCGCGCCGCCGGGGTTGAGGGCGGTGTCGGTCATGTTTCTTCCCGTTGCGCGCGATAGACCAAAAGATAGGTGACGCTCAGCACCGTCATGCACAGCAGCATCAGCAGGCTGATCGCCGAGGCGTAACCCAGTTCCAAGCCCCAGAAACCCTTCTCGTAGACGAGCGTGGGCAGGATCTTGGTCGCGTCGGCCGGGCCGCCGCCGGTCAGCAGATAGATGATGTCGAAATTCTGGAAGGTCCAGATCGCGGCCAGCAGCGTGATGATCACGCTGGTCGGGCGGATATAGGGGAAGGTGACGTAGACGAAACGCTGCCAAACGGTGGCGCCGTCGATCTCCGCCGATTCGTGCAGTTCGCGCGGCACGCTTTGCAACGCGGCCAGCAGCGTGATGAACATGATGGGGTAGAGCTTCCAGATCTGCACGACGATGACGGACGCCATCGCCGCACCGGGGCTCGACAGGAACAGGATCGGCGTTTCCAGCACGCCCAGGCGCATCAGCAGGAAGTTGATGACGCCGAATTCGTCGCCATAGGACCATTTCCACAGTAGCGCGGTAGCGACTTCCGGGATGACCCAAGGGATCAGGAAAAGTGCACGGAAAAGCGTGCGGCCGGCGAATTCGCGGTTGAGCAGCAACGCGATCGACAGGCCGACGATATAGGCGCCGGCGACCGAGCCGACCGTCCAGACGATCGTGCGCCACAAGGCGGCGCCAAATACGCCTTCCTCGAAAATCGCACGCTTGTAATGGGTCCAGCCGACGAACGCGTCGGGATTGGGGCGCATCATCGACTGCGCCTGGAAACTGACGACGACGCCTTCGGCGATCGGCGCGATCTTGAACGCGACGATCAGCAACAAAGTCGGCAGAATCAGCCAGAAGGCCATCCGCTTTCGTTGCTGAACCAACATGCCGCGTGCTCCGAAGTCGCTTTACCGGGAAAAGAAACGGGGTCCGGCACCGCCGGACCCCGCATGTGTTGTCGTCAAACGAACAGTTTCGCCATCGCCGCGTGCGCGTCGAGGACGGCTTTTTCCGGCGTCTTCGCGCCGACGACGACTTCGTTCACCGGGGCGGCGAACATCTTCTCGCCGTCGATGACGCCCATTTCGGGGCGGCCGAAGCCGGGATAGGCGAAGTCCGTCGCGTAAGGCACGACGTTGGTCAGCGCTTCGCGCAGCAGGCGGTTCTCCATCACGCGCGGGGTGCCCGCGTCGCGCTTGAAGATCGGCCAATGCTGGCCGGGGGCCGCGCGATAGAGCGGCTCCAAGCGGCCCGGCTGGACGAACCAGCGCACGAAGGTCTTCGCGGCTTCCTTGCCCGGGCTGTGCTTCCACACGAACATCGGGTTGTAGAAGCCCGCCGTCAGGCGGCCCGACGGACCTGCGGGCCCTTCGAGAACTTCGAGGATGCCGACCTTGTCGAACATGCTCGGGTTTTCCTTCATGATGCGCGAGATCATGAGGCCCGCACCCATGCCGAACGCCGCGCGGCCTTGCACGAAGATCGTGTGCGAGTCGTCGGTGTTGTGCGACGCGATGCCCGGCGGCGTCACCTTGTGCTTCGTATGGAAGTCGGTGAGGAAGGTGAGGGCGCGCACGTTCGCGTCCTTCGCCGTCGTGCCGAAGACCAGGTTGCCGTCCTTGTCGAGGATCGAGCCGCCCGCCTGGAACATGAACGCCATGTAGTAGTGCTGGGCGATGTGGAAATTGCCGGCCGGGAAAGCGAGGCCGTAGACGCCCTTCGACGGATCATGCGTGGCGATGACCGCTTTCTCGAACTCGGCCCAAGTCTTGGGCGGCTGGATGCCTTTGGCCTCGAGCAGATCCTTGCGATAATAGATCGCGCGGATGTCCAGATTGTAGGGCACGCCCCAGTAATGGTCCTTCCACAGGAACTTCTTGTAGGCGAACTCGTTGCTGATATCGGCGAGCAGGCCGTTGCCTTGCCATTCCTTGATGATGTCGTCCATCGGCTCCATCTGGTCCGCCGCGGCGAACTGGAGCGGGTGGTAGGAATAGGCTTCGGCGATGTCGGGCATCGACTGGCCGCGAATCGCGGCCATGAATTTCGGATAGACGAGATTGCCGGACACCGGTTCGTGCGTGATCTTGATGCCGGGGTTCTCGCGCTGGAACTGTTCCAGGATTCCCTTCAGCGCCGCCGACAGTTCCGGCGTGTTGAGGCGCACCGACCAGAACGTCAAGTTCGCTTGGCCTTGCGCGTTGGCGCCCTTGTAGCCAAGGGCAAACAACCCGCCGAGACCGGCGATGATGGTGTCGCGCCGGCTGAGACCGCCCGATTTCATCTCCATCTGCTTCCTCCCTATACATGCCGTTTGGCGATCGCGCCGGTTGATCCGGGTCATCGATCTGCCGCGCATGACAATACATCCGACCGTCTTTGTCTACCGTAAAATAGGCATGTAATCGTTTTCAGAGTTTCATGCTGGCGCGCGGCGGCGGCGCGGATTAGTGTCGCGGACCAAGGGAAGGAAACGCGCCAAGTGGAGACGACCGTATCGGGCAACCGCACCCTGGTTGTGCGGACATGCCTGGTCTATCTGACGATTTTCGCGTGGTCGGGCCTCAATCAGCCCTATCTGCCGAGCCTGCTGGCCGAACGCGGCCTGAGCGAGGCGCAAATCGCGATGGTCGTTGGTGCACCTATGTTCGCGCGCTTGTTCGTGACGCCGCTCGTCGGGCGCGTCGCCGATCGTGTGGGCGATACGCGCCGGATGATCCAAGCGCTCGCTTTCGTCGGCGTGGCCTTGGCGCTGATCCTTTGGCAAGTCTCGGGCTTCGTTGCGATTCTCGTGTTCTACGTCGCCATGATGATGGCGCTGCAAAACGTGCCGCCGGTGTTCGACGCAGGTGCGGTCGATCTTGTGCGGCGCGGCATCGTGCGCAATTTCGGGCGCTTGCGGGTCTTTGGTTCGGCCGGTTTCGCGGTGACGAGTCTGATCGGCGGGGTGCTGCTGGGCTGGGGCGGATCGGCGGCGGTCTATGCCGCCTTCGTCGTGTCGGTCTGCGCGATGGGCTGCGCATCCTTTCTGTTGCCAAAAACCGATCGCAGCCATGTCGCCCGCGATGCGGGTCCCGAATCGGGGGCGTTCCGCCGGCCCGCCGTGCTGGCGATGATGGCCGCCGCCGCCCTCGTTATGGGCAGCCATGCGATGTGGAACAGTTTCAGCGTGATCCATCTGCGCGAATTGGGCACGCCGGAAACGATGATCGGCATGATGTGGTCGATCGCGACGATCAGCGAAATGGCGATGTTTTGGATGGGGCCGTTCGTCGCGCGGTTTCTCGGCCCCGTCGGCACGCTTGCGCTGGCGGCGGGCGGGGCGGCACTGCGCTGGGGTTTGATGGCGCTCGACCCCGGCCCGTGGCCGACCTTGCTTCTGCAAACCATGCACGCGGTCAGCTTCAGCTGCACGCATCTGGGCTTGCAGGCCTTCATCGCCGTCACGATCAGCTCGGCGCGCGGGGCTTCCGCGCAAGCGACCTATGTGACGATCAGCGGCACGACATTGGGCGTCGTGACGCTCGCTTCGGGCCCGCTTTATCATGCCTATGGCGGCGGGGCGTATCTGTTCGCGGCGGCGCTGGGGATCGTGTCGCTGGCCGTGTTGTTCGTTTTCCGCCATCGCATCGCCGACGAATTGGCGAAAGGGAGACGCCATGACGCCGCATGAGATTGGGCTGCTGAATGCCGCGATCGACCGGATCGTGCCGCGCGACAAGGATCCGGGTGCGATCGATCTCGGCACGCACGCTTATGTGCGGGCACGCTTGGCGCGCGAGGCGGCGGCGGATGCGGCCTCCATCGCTGCGGGGTTGGCGGAACTCGATGCTAAATCCTTTGCCGATCTGGATGCGCCCGCGCGCGACGCGCTGTTGATCGCGCGCCAGAATGCGCCGTGGTTTCGGCGCCTGTGCGAACTCGTGCGCGAAGGCTTCTACGCCGACGAAGGCAATGGCGGGAACGCGGGCAACGCATCCTGGCGCATGGTCGGCTACGAACCGCGTTTGCCGGCCAAGCCCGTGCCGCGCGTTTCCTATGCGAAGCATCGCGACGAACGCCCCGAGGATATCGTCTACGACGCGGTGGTGATCGGGGCCGGGGCGGGCGGTGGCGTGGCGGCTTGCGTGCTGGCGGAAGCGGGCAAGCGCGTACTGCTGCTCGAACGCGGCGACGCTTACGACTACGACCAATCCGGGCGGCGCGACCATCTGCGCAATCATCGCAATCAGGTCTATGGACATAACACCGGGCCCGATCTCGACGGCAATCCGCGCGTGTTCGTCGATCCGGCGGGTGCTGCGCATGTCGTGGCCCCGCACGACAAGCGTTACCATTCGAATGCGGCGGGGCCGGGCAGCGGCACCGCCGTTTATGGCGCGCAAGCCTGGCGTTTCCTGCCCGACGATTTCCGCATGGCGTCGCGCTATGGCGTTCCGGCGGGTTCGTCGCTTGCGGATTGGCCGTTGAGCTACGACGAGTTGGCGCCCGATTACGAGCGTGCCGAATGGGAAATCGGCGTGGCCGGCAGCGACACGGGCCATCCGTCCCCGCGCCAACGCGGCTATCCGATGCCGCCCTTGCCCGGTTATCGCATTCAATCGATCTTGAAAACGGGGGCGACGAAGCTCGGCTATTCGACCTTTAGCCCGCCGCTGCTGATCAACTCGACCGCCTATAACGGCCGCGGCGCTTGCATCGAATGCGGATCGTGCGCGGGCTTCGCCTGCCCCAGCGACGGCAAAAACGGCACGCAGAACACCGCGATCCCGCGTGCACTCGCGACCGGGCGCTGCACCTTCATGGTGCGCGCGACGGTGGAGCGGATCGAAACGGCGGCGAATGGCGAAGCGAATGCCGTCGTGTTTCGCCACGGATTTTCCGCCGAGGCGCCGCGCATCCGCGTGCGCACGCGGTCGGTCGTAATTTCGGCGGGGGCGATCGAAACCGCACGGTTGCTGTTGCTCTCGGCGGGCGGCAAGCATGCGCACAACAAAGGCAACGATCACGATCAAGTCGGGCGCAATCTGCAAGGCCATATCTACCCGACCGCGATCGGGCTGTTCGACGAACCGGTCTACGATCCGCACGGGCCGGGTGTGACGATCGCGACTTGCGATTTCAATCACGGCAATCCGGGCATTATCGGCGGCGGCATGCTGGCCGATGATTTCATTGTCGTGCCCGCGATCTTCGCCCAGACGATGTTCCCGCCCGAGGCGCCCTTCTGGGGCCAGGGGGCGAAGGATTACATGCGCGACAATTACCGGCGCATCACTCAAGTGCGCGGGCCGATCCAGGAAATCCCGAATCCGCAAGCGCGCGTGACGCTCGACGGGGATGTGAAGGACCGCTTCGGGCTGAACGTCGCGCGCCTGTCGGGCACGGCGCATCCCGAATCCTTCCGCACGGCCGATTACATGCTCGGCAAAGCCGTTGCGTGGATCGAAGCGGCGGGGGCGAAGAAAATCTGGACCTCGCCGCAGCCAATGCGCCTGACCGCCGGTCAGCATCAGGCGGGTACGGCGCGGATGGGCGACGATCCGCGAAATTCGGTCACGGATTCCTATGGCCGCGTGTGGGGATGTCCCAATCTGGTGGTCGCCGACGCGTCGCTGCACGTCACCAATGGCGGCTTCAATCCGGTGCTGACCATCTTGGCGCTCGCCTATCGCAACGCCACGAAACTGGCCGCAGCTCTCTAACGCCACACGGCATAATTGTATCGTGAATCACGATACGCCTATAGAACATGCGAAAAACTCGCATTAATCCGGAATCTTCGTTTTTTATTATTCACTTAGAAAAGAGAATGAGAGTGATTTGCATTTGAATCGTGGCCGGACCTAGACTTGAGCCTCCTTCGCACGAAGCTCCGTGCATCCTTGGCCGAGGCCACACACATGCAAGCCATCAAAGCCGCCTTCCGCGCCCTCGCGGCCGGTTCCCTGTTTCTCGCCGCCGGCGCATTGCCGGCGTTGGCGCAATCCGACGAACTCGTCGTCTACAACGCGCAGCACGACAATCTGACCCGCGATTGGGCCGCCGGCTTCACCAAGGAAACCGGCATCAAGGTCACGATCCGCAAGGGCAGCGACATGGACATGGCCAACCAGCTGGTGCTGGAAGGCGAGCGCACGCCCGCCGACGTGTTCCTGACCGAGAATTCGCCGGCGATGCAGCTCGTCGCCAGCAAGGGCCTGTTCGCCAAGGTCGACGCCGCGACCAATGCGCTGATCCCCGCGCAATATCGCCCGGCCGATGGTTCGTGGGTGGGCATCGCCGCGCGTTCGACCGTGTTCGTCTACAACAAGACGAAGCTGAAGCCCGAAGATCTGCCCAAGACGATGGCCGAACTGGCCGATCCGAAATGGGCGGGCCGCTGGGGTGCTTCGCCCTCCGGCGCGGATTTCCAAGCGATCGTCGGCGCGTTCCTGCAGTTGAAGGGTGAGGCCGCGACTGTCGCGTGGCTCAACGGCATGAAGGCGAACTTCAAGCCCTATCGCGGCAACGGCAATGCGCTGCGCGGCGCCAATGCGGGCGAGGTCGAGGGTTCGCTGATCTACCACTATTACTATTTCAACGACCAAGCGAAGACGGGCGAGAACAGCAACAACATCGCCTCGCATTACTTCCGCAATCAGGATCCCGGCGCGTTCGTCAGCGTGTCGGGCGGCGGCGTGCTCGCGGCGTCCAAGCGCAAGGAACAGGCCCAGGCCTTCCTGCGCTGGATCGCGGGCAAGGGCGGCCAGGAAGTGCTGCGCACCGGCGACTCGTTCGAATACGCGATCGGCAATGGCGCCGAATCCAACGCGAAGCTCGAACCGATCGCCAAGCTCGACGCGCCGAAGGTCGAAGCCTCGACGCTCGACAACAAGAAGGTCACCGATCTGATGACCGCCGCGGGCCTGCTCTAAACCCCGGCCATAGGTTAAGCTGATCGCGTCCGGTCCCGTTTCGGGGGCCGGGCGCGAATTGCGTTTTGGGGCCTTGTTCTTGAACGTCGTTTTCTCGAGCCGCATCCCGCGCGCCGTATTGATCGCCAGTGTGGCGATCTCCGCCCTGTCGCTGATCCCGTTCGGCTTCGTCGTTTGGGTCGTGGGCGATACCGGCCTGCCGACGCTGCGCACGCTGTTGTGGCGTCCGCGCGTGGCGGAATTGCTGCTCAATACCGGCCTGCTGCTGGGCCTGACCTTGCCGCTGACCGCCGCTTTGGCGCTGGCATTGGCGTGGCTGACCGAACGCAGCGATTTGAAAGGGGCCGGCTTCTGGTCGGCGATGGCCGCCGCCCCGCTCGCTATTCCGGCCTTCGTGCATGCCTATGCTTGGGTCGGGTTGTTCCCGACGATGCAGGGCTTGGCGGCGACGGTGTTGATCTCGGTCGCCGCGTATTTCCCCTTCGTTTATCTGCCGGTCGCCGCGACGTTGCGCCGGCTCGATCCCGCACTCGAAGATGTCGCGTCGTCGCTCGGCCATACGAAAGCGCGGATCTTCCGGCGCGTCGTGCTGCCCCAATTGCGCCTGCCGCTCTGTGCGGGTTCGCTCTTGGTCGGCTTGCATTTGCTGGCCGAATACGGGCTCTACGCGACCGTACGGTTCGACACCTTCACGACCGCGATCTTCGACCAGTTTCAATCGGCCTATGCCGGGCCCGCCGCCAATGCGATGGCAAGCGTGCTGATCTTGTGCTGCCTGCTGCTGCTGTGGCTCGACGGGATCGCGCGCGGGCATGAACGCTATGCGCGCGTGGGGGCGGGGGCGGCGCGCGAAACGCGGCGCGTGAAGCTGGGACGCGCGACCTTGCCGGCGCTGATTTTCGTGTTGGCCGTCGCCGCGATCTCCGTCGGCGTGCCGCTCTTCACGCTGGCGCGCTGGCTGGTCAAGGGCGGAATGCGCGTCTGGGCGACCGACGAAATAGCGCACGCCTTGCTCGGTACGGCATGGCTCGCCTTTTTGGGCGGGGTGGTGACGACGCTGGCGGCGGCCCCGATGGCGTGGCTGTCGGTGCGCGCCGATAATCGCGTCTCGCGCGTGTTGGAAGCGTGCCAGTATTACACCGGCGCCTTGCCCGGCATCGTCGTGGCGCTGGCGCTGGTCGCGGTCACGATCCGCGTCGTGCCGCCGCTCTATCAAACGACGGCAACGCTGATCCTCGCCTATCTCACGCTGTTCGTCTCGCGTGCCCTTTCCGGCCTGCGCGCGTCGCTGGCGCAAGTGCCCGTCGATCTCGAATGGACGGCGGCGTCGCTCGGCCGGTCGCCGTTGCGCGCCATCGGCGAAGTCACCTTGCGCATCGCCGCGCCCGGCATGGCAGCGGCGTTTGCACTCAGCGCCTTGGGCATCGCCAATGAGCTGACCGCGACGCTGCTGCTCGCCCCCAACGGCACGATAACGTTGGCGACCGAATTCTGGGCGCTGTCGGGCGAACGGCTAGCGCTCAGTGCTCACGTGCGGGTAGACAGCCTTGCCGACTGGCCGACCCTGCTGCCGGCACTACTGCACATGGCGCAAGACCACG
>JAIUNH010000025.1 GCA_020161965.1 Pseudomonadota bacterium | reverse complement strand
TCTATATCTGGTGCCGCATCCGAGGTTACGGGAAGCGCGATGCCGAAGGCCGCATGCCGTTGCTGGTCGCGACGCGGCGCGCCGGCCTCGCATTGATGATGCCGGTGATCATCTTGGGCGGCATCTATGGCGGCGTGTTCACGCCGACCGAAGCGTCGATCGTCGCGGTGTTTTACGCGCTGTTCGTCAGCTGCTTCGTCTATCGCGAAATCGGCCTGGGCCAGATCTACGCGATTTTGCACCGCTCGGTGATTTCCTCCGCCGTCATCATGTTCATCATCGCGATGGCGGGACTGTTCAGCTTCCTGCTGACGCGCGCCGGCATCCCCGCCCAGATCGGCGCCTGGATCGTCGAGAATTTCCACGAAGGCTGGGCCTTCCTGCTGGCGGTGAACGTGTTCCTGTTCATCATCGGCATGTTCATCGAAACCTCGGCCTCGATCATCGTGCTTGCCCCCATCCTCGCCCCGGTCGCCATGCATCTGGGGATCGACCCGGTGCATTTCGGGCTGATCATGGTGGTCAATCTGGCGCTGGGCATGATCACGCCGCCTTTCGGCGTGAACCTGTTCGCCGCCTGCGCGGTGGCGAAAATCTCGCTCGACCAGATCGTGCGCTCGCTGGCGCATTTCGTTCTGGTCATCCTGGCCTGCCTGATGATCATCACCTACGTGCCGGAAATTTCCCTGTTCATGCGCGACCTCGCGTACTGACCGAATCTCGCCCCGGGGCGGCTGGCATGCTATTTGGCGGGGGATGATCGCCCCGTTTCTTCGCCTCGCCCGACCCAAGCATTGGGTCAAGAACGCCTTCGTGGCGGCCCCATTGTTTTTCACGCCCAGTGCCTTGTCCTGGGCGTCGACGGCGATTGTCGTGCAGGCGGTGCTCGCCTTCAGCTTGATCGCGTCGGCGATCTACGCCTTCAACGACTGGATGGATCGCGACGCCGATCGCCTGCACCCCAAAAAGCGCCGTCGCCCGATCGCGTCGGGCGCCGTTGCACCCCAAGCGGCGCTGGTTTTCGCGGCGCTGTTGCTGCTGGCCGGCGGTGCGCTGGCGTGGCACCTGCCGCCCGGCTTCGGCACGATCCTGGCGTTCTATGCCGTCCTCAACATCGCCTATTCGCTTGGGCTGAAAAACATCTCGCTGCTCGACGTACTGGTGATCGCGATCAGCTTCGTCTTGCGCGTCGAAGCCGGCGCGGCGGCGATCGCCGTCGTGCCCACAGTGTGGATCTTGGTCTGCACCGGCTTGCTGGCGCTGTTCCTCGCACTCGCCAAGCGGCGTGACGATTTGACCAGCGATTTGGACGCGGCACACCGCAAGTCGCTCGCCGGTTACAATCTGCCCTTCATCGACACGGCGATCGCCGTCGTGCTCGGCGCGTTGTTGGTCGGGTACCTCATGTACACGACCGACGAGACCGTCTTGCGCAAATTCGGCACCGAGCGGCTTTATATGACCGCGCCTTTTGTTGTTGCGGGAATTCTCCGCTATCTCCAAATCGCGCTGGTCGAGAAACGCTCGGGCTCGCCGACCGAAATCGCCTTGTCCGACCGGTTCTTGATCGTTTGCGTGCTGGGCTGGCTCGCCGTCTTCGGCTATCTGATCTACGCATGACACGCTGGAAGTCCGATCGCTTCGCCGGCTGGGGCCGTACCGCCCCCGCTTTGGCGCGCGCCGCACGGCCCGAACGCCAGGCCGAGCTCGATGCCGCTTTCGCAAGCGCGCGGGAGTTCGGCGCGACGCTGCCGCGCGGCAATGGCCGTTCCTATGGCGATGCGGCGCAGGTGACTGATGGCGCGTTGATCCTCGGCACGCGGCTCGATCGGTTTATATCCTTCGATGCGACCACCAATCTGTTGGTCGCCGAGCCGGGTGTGACCTTCGGCGATATTCTGACCGCCTTCCTGCCGCGCGGGCTGGCCGCACCCGTTTCGCCCGGTACGATGTACGCGACATTGGGCGGTGCGCTGGCCGCCGACGCGCATGGCAAGAACCACGATCGCGCGGGATCGTTCGGCGCGCATGTCGAATGGATCGATCTGCTGATCGCGAATGGCGAGACGCTGCGGTGTTCGCGCGATCAAAACGCGGATCTGTTTCGCGCGACGATCGGCGGCATGGGTTTGACCGGTTTCGTGCGCCGCTTGGCGCTGCGTTTGGCATCCGCATCGCCCTTCGTGCGCGTCAAGGAATCGCGGATCGACGATCTGGACGAATTCTTCGAGGAATTCGCCGCGTCGCGCGACTCCGCGACTTTCACCGTCGGCTGGGTCGATGCGCTCGCCAAAGGCGGGCGGCTCGGGCGGGGCATTTTCGAAACGGCGGAATATGCGCCGGATGCCGCGCAACGCCCGCCGGGATTGCGCGCACCCAAGCCGATCCCGTTCGATCTGCCGGGTTTCGCACTTTCCGCGCCGATCGTGCGCGGCTTCAACGAGTTGTATTGGCGCCGCGTGCCCGAAGCGGGGCGCGACGGAATTCGCGCGTTGGATCGGTTCCTCTATCCGCTCGATTCGCTGGCGGATTGGAATCGGCTTTACGGCAAGCGCGGCTTCCATCAATTCCAGGCAGTGGTGCCCGATGGGACTGCGCGCGACGCGGTGCGCGACATGCTGGAAAAGATCGCGGCGACCGGCAATGCCTCGTTCCTGGCCGTGCTCAAGACCTTGGGCGGGGAAGGGCATGGCTTGCTGTCCTTCCCGATGCGCGGCGTGACGCTGGCGCTGGATATTCCCAACGTGGCCGGCGCGGACGAATTGCTGAGTTCGCTGGAATTCGTCGCGCGCGATGCGGGCGGGCGCATCTATCTCGCCAAGGACTCGCATCAATCGGCCGCGACATTCCGCGCGACCTATCCGCGCTTGGCCGAATTCGAATCCGTGCTGGCGGAATTCGATCCCGAGAAGCGCTTCGAATCCGATTTGTCGCGGCGCCTGGGTATTCGCGGGAGGCCGGCATGATCTGGGTCGTGATCGGGGCCTCCTCCACCATCGCGCGGGAATTCGCGCGCCAAGCGGCGATGCAAGGGGCCGGCATTCTGCTCGCCGGGCGCGACCGCGACGATCTGGCGACCAACGCCGCCGATATCGCGACGCGTGCCAATGTGCCCGTCCGCGTCGAGCATTTCGATTTGGCCGACGCCAGCGAACACATCGCCTTGCTCCACGCCGCGCAAAGCTTCGCAAACGGCGCGGAGATCAATCTCTTCCTCGCCGCCGGCACGATGCCCGCCCAAACCGAGATCGATGCCGATCCGGGCTTGGCCGCCGCGACGATCGTCACGAACTACACCGGGGCGGTGCTGCTGTTGCAGCGTTTCGCGCCCGTGTTCGAGGCGCAGAAATCCGGCACGATCATCGCGCTGGGCTCGGTCGCCGGCGATCGCGGGCGGCTCAAAAACTATGTCTACGGCTCGGCCAAGGCGGGGTTGCACGCCTATCTGCAAGGCTTGCGCGCGCGCCTGGTGCGGACGGGTGCCCATGTCGTCACGCTGAAGCCTGGCTTCGTCGATACCGCGATGACTTGGGGCTTGCCCGGCCTGTTCCTGGTCGCGTCCCCGGCCGCCATCGCGCGTGCCGCA
The DNA here is from genome assembly GCA_020161965.1 of Pseudomonadota bacterium. Classification (GTDB taxonomy): domain Bacteria; phylum Pseudomonadota; class Alphaproteobacteria; order CACIAM-22H2; family CACIAM-22H2; genus Tagaea. The sequence continues at coordinate 12,684 of JAIUNH010000025.1, read as the reverse complement.
TTGACGGCGGCGGCCAAGAAACGCGATATCGTCTACGCGCCCTTCTTCTGGTGGGGCATCATGACGATCATCAAGAACATCCCGGAACGTATCTTCAAAAAACTGAACATCTGATCGGGGAAGACCAATGCGTATCGGAATCGTGGGTGCCGCCGGCCGGATGGGCCAGATGCTGATCCGCGAAGTGCAGGGCAACGCGACCGCGAAACTGGGCGGTGCGGTCGAGCGTGCGGGATCCGACGCGATCGGCCGCGACGCGGGTGAACTTGCGGGGCTCGGCCCCATTCAAGTGAAGGTGGGCGCCGATCCGGCCGCGTTGTTCGATGCCTGCGACGCGGTGATCGATTTCACCGCCCCCGCCGCCAGCATCGTCCATGCGGGCCTTGCCGCCGCGAAGGGCAAGGCGCTGATCCTGGGCACGACCGGTATCACCGCCGCCGATCAGGCGAAGATCGATGCGGCCGCCAAGTCGGCGATCATCGTGCAATCGACGAATTTCTCGCCCGCCGTGGTGCTCAGCTTCGCGCTGGTCGAAGAAGCCGCGCGCCGCTTGGGCCCCGATTACGACATCGAGATTTTCGAGATGCATCACCGCCACAAGGTCGATGCGCCGTCGGGCACGGCGCTCAGCCTTGGCCGTGCGGCGGCCAAGGGGCGCGGGATCGATTTCGACAAGGAAACGATTCGCGGCCGCGACGGGCATACGGGGGCACGGCCCACGGGCCCGATCGGCTTTTCGGTCGCGCGCGGCGGTTCGGAAACCGGCGAGCACAACGTCATGTTCCTGGCGGAAGGCGAGCGGTTGGAGATCGTGCACAAAGCCTCCAACCGTCAGATCTACGCGCGTGGTGCCGTGCGCGCCGCCTTGTGGGCGAAGGGCCAGAAGCCCGGCCTCTATTCGATGCGCGACGTGCTGGGGCTGTAACGCAGACCCTTGATCGCGTCGGCGATGATGCGCGCGACGGGCTCGCGCTCGTCGATCGGCAGGAAGCCGCCCAGCCACGTCACTTTGCCGTGGCTCGATAGCCGCACGGCGGCCGTGTGGCCGGGGCGGGCGGCGAGATCGACCTTCAGCCAATAAGGTTGCCAGGTCTCGCGCGTGACCTTGCCCCAGGGATCGACGCGCTCGATCTCCAGCCGGTCTTCGTGCAGCACGACGCGCTCGTAGCGTCGGCCGGTCGCGTAGCTCGCCTTGAACGCGACCCAGATCAGCAGCACATCGACGCCCAGGAAGCCGATCACCGGCCACGCGCCGACGGCATAAAACACGAACCCGGCGGTGAAGCTGACGCCGCACAACAGCGCCATCAACCACCAGAAGCCGCGCGGGCTGAGGCTGCGATGCGGGCGCAAGGTCAAGTCGAGAAGGGGGCTGGGGTCGCTCACGGCGACGATGTTAGTCTGAGCGCCGAGCGAATCCAGCCCCTTTCGACGGGACGATGCCCAGCGACGATCCGCGCGTTTTGCTTTCGCAAGCCTTTGCCTGCCAAGCGGCCGGCGATGCGCGTGGCGCCGGCGATCTGGCACGCCGGGCGCTGGCGGCCGCACCGGATGCGCCGCCGGTGTTGGGGGCTGCGGCGATGCTGCTGGCGGCAGCCGATCCCCTCGAAGCGCTCGTTCTTGCGCGCCGTCTCGCCGGTCGCGATCCCGCCAATCCGGGGGCCTATGCCCTGCTCGCCAAAATCCACGCCGATCTGCCGCGCGATGTGGAAGGGATCGAAACCTTCGAAGGATTCGCACGCCGAGATCTGCCCGCCGACGCGCGGCGCGCCGTGCTCGCGGCCTTGGCGGCGTTGAAGAACCGCGCGGGCGATGCGGCCGGCGCGCTGGCGATCCTCGACACGCTCGGGCCGACCACCGATCGCGATATCGAATATTCGCGGCTGCTCTACGCGCTTTACGCGCGCGACATGACCGATGCCGACGTGATGGATTTGAAGCGCCGTTACGATGCGCGCGATCCTGCAATACCCGTCGCGCGCGTTGCCGTGCACAACCGGATTACGCGAATCGGCTTTATGGGCTCCAATCTCGGCACGCTCAACTACATGGCGCTGTTCGCGCCCCTATTGCGGGAATTCGATCGCGCGGCGTTCGATATCGAATTGATCGCATTGACGCCGGTACAGGGCGCGATGGCTGAGTTCTATCAAGCGCAGGGTTTGCGCGTCGCGCAAACGCTCCCGATGCACGATCTCGATCTGCTGATCGAGATGGACGATATTCTGGCCAATACCGGCCGACCGGCGTTGCGCCGCCGCCCGGCACGCGCCCATGCGTCGTGGTTCAATATGACAGGCCCGGCCGCCGATCCCGCCTATGATGCGTCGATCGGCAATGCGGCCCTCTATCCCGATGCGACCGCATCGCTTTACGCCGAAGCGCGCATCTGTTTGCCCGAAGACGTGTTCGTCTACGATCCCGAATTTGCCGCGTTGCGCCCGCCCCCACCGTCGCCCGCACCATGCGAACGCAACGGCTATGTCACGTTCGGATCGCTGGCGCAGATGTACAAGATCGGCGCGCCGTGCCTCGATCTTTGGGCGGCGGCGCTGCGGGCCGCACCGGCGGCGCGCTTCCATCTCGCCAATTCGGCGATGGCCGAACCCGCCGCAGCGGCGCGTTTCATCGCGGCGATGGGCGAACGCGGGATCGATCCTTCGCGCATCACCACCGGTGTGGAAAAGAACTGGCCCGGCTATTTGCGCGGCTATGCGCAGATCGATCTCGCTTTCGCCACGTTCCCGATTCCCGGCGGCACGACGATGTTCGAAGCCGCGTGGCAAGGCGTGCCCACGCTCGCCTGCCGGGGCGGCCACGCGTTGACGCGCATCGGCGATTGGCTCGCCGCCGCGATCGAAGCACCTTGGACCGCGTGCGCGGATGCCGGTGAATTCGCCGCGCGCGCGGCGGAACTCGCGGCCGATCCGGCGCACTTGATCGCGGCGCGCAAATCCTGGCGCGACCGTCTGCGCGCAAAATCGCTCGTTGATACGCCGCGCGTCGCGCGCGCGATGGAGAACGCGTTCCGCGACATCCTCGCCGCGAAGGCGGGCTCCGCATGAGTGTGGTCGATGGCGACGCGCTGCGCGGCAAGGGCGATCTCGTTGGCGCACTCGCCGCCTATGGAAGCGCGTTGACCGCGAATCCGAACGATCTGATGGCGCTGGTCAATCGCGGTGTCACGTTCCATATGCTCGGTCGTGCGGCGGAAGCCGCCGCCGATTACACGAAGGCCGCAGGGATCGCACCGCAAATCGCGCTGATCCAGGCCAATCTCGCCGCCGCGTTGCTCGACGCGCATAAGCCCGGTTCGGCGCGGGATGCCGCCACGAAAGCCGTCGAACTCGAGCCTGCGAACGTGACCGCGTGGAACAATCTGGGTGTCGCCTGCGGCCAGTTGGGGCTGGCGCGCGATGCGCAAGCTTCGTGGCGCAAGGCGTTGACGCTCGATCCCGATCACGCCTCGACGCTGGTGAATTTGGCGCAAGCCACGCGCGCCGACGATCCCGACAAGGCGGCCGATCTGTTCTTGCGCGTGCTCGCCAAGAACCCGGAACGCGACGATGCTTATGCCGAAGCGATTTCGACGCTGTGGCATGCCTGCCGCTGGGATCGCGCGTTGGAATTGCTCGGTGAACTCGATGCGCGTTTGGCACGCGGCATGGCGACCAACGCGCTTTACTCGCTCGCCTACACCTTGCCTTTTATGGCCGACGATCCGGCACGGGTGAAGAAGGCGCAAACAGCGTTGGGCGCCGCACTCGCAAGCACCGCAACGAAGCTGCCGCTGGTGACGCCGGGCATGGGCAAGATCGTCGTCGGCTATCTCTCGCCCGATTTCGGCAATCACGCGATGAGCCATGTGCTGCGATCGATGATCGCCGCGCATGACAAGTCGCGATTCGAAATCGTGCTGCTGTCGCTGAAGGATCGCTCATCCGAGCCAGGGCCGTGGCTGGCCGATCTCAAACGCGCGGCCAACGATTTCGTCGATCTATCGGCGCTCGACTCGCCCAAAGCCGCCGAAGCGATCCGTGCGCGCAAGATCGACATACTGATCGATCTCTCCGGTTATATGGCTGGGGGCCGCCCCGAAATTCTCGCGGCGCGCCCGGCCCCCGTGCAGGTCTATTGGATCGGGCATGGCGGCTTCTTGGAAGCGCCCTATCTCGACTACACGATCGCCGATCGCATCGTGGCGCCCGATCCAATGGGCCATGTCGAAGCCATCGCGCGCTTGCCGGTTTGCTATCACCCGGCGGATCGTTTTCCGGCGGGGCCAACGCCATCGCGTGCCGAACTGGGCTTGCCGGAAGACGCGATCGTCTTCGCCGCGTTCTGCAACCCGTTGAAGATCGAGCCTGTGTGCTTCGCCGCATGGCTCGACGTGCTGAAGCGTGTGCCCGATAGCGTGCTGTGGCTCGCGGGCCGCAAAGCCTATACGCCCGCACAAAGCCAGCTGCGCGCGCGGGCGCAAGAAGCGGGCATCGATCCGGCACGGCTCATCTTCGCACCGCATGCGGCGGATAAAGCAGCGCATCTCGCGCGCCACCGTGCCGCCGATCTATTCCTGGATAGCTTCGCTGTATCGGCCGCCTCGACCGCATTGGATTCACTGGGCGCAGGCTTGCCGGTGCTGACCAAGCGCGGGCAGCAAGCGCATGCGAATGTCGCGATGTCGTTCCTGTCGGCGTTGGGCTTACCGGAATTGATCGCGGACTCGGTCGAGGATTTCGTTGCGCGCGCCGTGCGCTTGGCGCAAGACAAGGAAGCGCGCGATGCTTTGCGCGCCCGGCTCGACGCTTCGGTTGCCACCAATCTGCCCTTCGACGCGACCGCCATGGCGCGCCATGTCGAAGCGGCGTTCGCGGCGATGATGGAACGCGCACGGGCAGGCTCGAAACCCATCTCGTTCGACGTGGACATGCCATGAAACCCGACGCCGTCCGCGAATTCTACGCCCGTCTTGCCGCGCGCACTCCGGAACCGACCTCGGAATTGCTGTGGGGCAATCCCTATCAATTGCTCGTCGCCGTCGTTTTGTCGGCGCAGGCGACCGATGTGGGCGTCAACAAGGCGACGCGCAAACTCTTCGAGATCGTCAAAACGCCGGCCGAGATGGTCGAGCTGGGCGTCGATCGGTTGAAGGAACACGTCAAGACGATCGGGCTTTACAACACCAAGGCCAAGAACGTGATCGCGCTATCGGGAATCCTGCTGCGCGATTATGCGGGCGGCATTCCGCGCGACCGGGAGAAGCTGGAAGAACTGCCCGGTGTGGGGCGCAAGACCGCGAATGTCGTGCTCAACGTCGCCTATGGCGAGCCGACCATCGCGGTCGACACACACATCTTCCGCGTGGGCAATCGCACGGGTTTGGCCAAGGGCAAGAACCCGCGCCAGGTCGAAGACAAGCTCGAGAAAGTCACGCCCGCCGACTTCAAACAACACGCGCACCATTGGCTGATCTTGCACGGGCGTTACGTGTGCAAGGCGCGCAAGCCCGAATGCTGGCGCTGCGTCGTCGCGGATATTTGCGTCTTCAAACCGAAGACGCAGCCGCCGGGCTAACCCTTCTTTTCTTTTTCCAAAGCGTCGAGGCACGGGTCCGGCGGCGTGGGCCGGCCTTGCAGCGTGCGCGCATCGACATGCGTGACGCGCTGGGTGTTGTCCGCTTCGCGATAGACGAATACGTCGAGCAGACACGCACTGCCGCGAAAGCGCAGCACTTCGGCCGGCCCGTCGCGGCGCACGAAGCCCGCTTGGCCCAAACGTGCACCCAGGGCTTCGCGCGTTATGCCCATCAAGCCGCGCACGCCCGCGATGGGGGCGACGATGGCGATTTGGGGCGTTGCTTGCTGTTGGGGGGATGCCGGGGCCGGATTTTGCGCCGCCAGCGGTGCCGGTGACGATGTCGCCGGTGCGGCGGCGGGAACGGGTTCGCCCGCCCCGGCGCATGCCGCAAGGGTCAGGGCCATTCCCGCGACCGCCAACCGCTTCAAGCGATCAACCGCCGTCGTTGCCGGTATCCGGCTTGGCGACGCGGCTGGTATCGACCGAGACTTCGCCGGCGATCTGGCCGGTTTCCTCGATCTCGATGCGCGCGTAGCGGATCGTGCCGGTGACGCGGCCGCCCGCACGGATGACCAGCTTCTCGCGCACGGTCAAAGTACCTTCGAACGTGCCGGCGATATCGGCGTTCTCGATTTCCGCCATGCCCTTGAACACGCCGCTATCGGCGATTTCCATCGAGCGGCTGTCGCTGAGCGAGGCTTCGACCCGGCCTTCGACGACCAAGCGTTCGCAGGACGTGATCTGGCCGGAGAGAACGATCTCCTTGCCGACGATCAGCTTGCGGCCTTCGGCCTGTTCGTTGGCGCGCGACGCGGGGATCGCGGGGCGCGTGGCGACGGGGCTGACGGGCGAACGCGCCAGCGAACCGGCGGCCGGGGCGGCCGGGCGCGGGAAGGGGCGCGAGGGAATGGCTTCGGCTTCGGGCTCGGCCGGCGAAGCGGGGGCGGAAGCCTGCGGCGGGGCGGCGGGCGTCTTCATTTCGTCACTCTCGTCCTTTTTGCGTCGAAACATGGTTCCGTTCCTTCCCCCCGCTTCCGGGGCTCATTCGCCGGATGCAGGAAGCCAGGATTCGACCAGATGCGCCGTCGCCGCCACCGCCAGTACCGGAACCGCCAGATTGACGACCGGGATCGCCGACAAAGCCGCGAAGGAAATTCCCACGAGCCACGCTTGGCCCCGCCGGGATTTCCAAAATCGGCGCGCTTCGTGCGAATCGAGGCGCCGTGCGGCAAGCATGGTGACGTATTCGCGCGCGAGAAGAAAGCCGTTCGTCGCCAGGAAGATGGCGAGATTGAGGCCGGGCACGAAGTAGAGCGGCAGCACGAGCAGATTGAGCACGATCGCGAGTGCCACGAGCTGCAGCGACGAAAATATTTCGACCATCAGCGGCCGTTTGCGGGGCGGCGGCGCGTTGGGGTAGTGGCGCGCTTGAACCGCGTCGGCGACTTCGTCCAAAAACAGGCCGACGAAGGCGACGACCACCGCCGGGAACAGCACGAAGCTCAACACCGCCAAAGCAAGCCCGCCCAGCGCGTCGATCGTCCAGTCGAGCCATAGCGTTTCGAAGATCCGCGTATGGGTCACGACCCAGCCCATCGCGATCCAGATCGCGGCGAAGCTTACGATCGTCAGCACCAGGCTTTTGACCAGGGGGCCGCGCAAACGCGGATCGCCCAATTGGGCGAAGGCGAGGAACAGGGCGCGGAAGAGCGACATGCCGCCGGCGGATGACGAAGCCATGACCGGGGATATGGCGCCAAGCCGGTTGGGGCGCAAGTGCCCGATAAGGCGGCATTTTCGGGGCGCCAATCGGTTCTTGTGCGCCGCCGCAACGGCCTATATGGTCCGGCGCAATTTTCCGCCCTCTCCGGAGTCGTTATGACGAGCACCAAGTACGACGTGCTGGGTATCGGCAATGCCATCGTCGATGTGATCGCGCGCTGCGAAGATCCGTTCCTTGCCGCCAATAATCTGGCCAAGGGCGCGATGACCTTGATCGACGAAGCGCGCGCCGGCGAGCTTTACGCCGCGATGGGCCCCGGCCTCGAATGCTCGGGCGGCTCGGCGGGCAATACGATCGCCGGCCTCGCCAATCTCGGCGGCAAGGGCGCCTATATCGGCCGCGTGCGCGACGATCAGTTGGGTACGATCTTCCGTCACGACATCCGCGCGCAGGGTGTTGCGTTCGATTCGGCCCCCGCGACCTCCGGTCCCTCGACCGCGCGCTGCCTGATTTTCGTGACCCCCGACGCGCAGCGCACGATGCAGACCTATCTGGGTGCGTGCGTCGATCTCGGCCCCGATCAGATCGACGAAGCGGTCGTGGCGGCCTCGGGCATCACCTACATGGAAGGCTATTTGTGGGATAAGCCGGCCGCCAAGGATGCGTTCCGCAAGGCGGCGCAGCTTGCCCACAAACACGGCCGCAAGGTTTCGCTGACGCTGTCGGATTCGTTCTGCGTGGATCGTCACCGCGCCGATTTCCGCGACCTCGCCGACAATCATTGCGACATCGTCTTCGCCAACGAGGCGGAGCTGCTGTCGCTCTATCAGGTGAAGTCGTTCGAAGAAGCCTTGCCGCATGCGCGCGCGAAGAAGGATCGCATCTTCGCCGTCACGCGTTCGGAAAAAGGCTCGGTCGCGATCCAGGGCGACCGGGTCGTCGCCGTCCCGGCGGAGCCGGGCGTCAACGTCGTCGACACGACCGGCGCCGGCGATCTCTACGCGTCCGGCTTCCTGCTGGGCTTGGCGCAAGGCCGCGATCTCGCGCAAGCGGCGCGTCTGGGTTCCATCTGCGCCGCCGAAATCATCTCGCACTACGGTGCACGTCCCGAAACTTCGTTGAAGGAATTGGCCGCGTCCAAAGGCGCGCTCTAAGACACATATGGAAATTCGTAACGTCGCGATCATCGCGCATGTCGACCATGGCAAAACCACCCTGGTCGATCAGCTTCTGAAGCAATCCGGCACGTTCCGCGCCAACCAGCAGGTGGCCGAACGCGCGATGGACTCCAACGACCTCGAGCGCGAACGCGGGATCACCATTCTCGCCAAATGCACCTCGGTCGTGTGGAAGGGTATTCGCATCAACATCGTTGACACGCCCGGCCACGCCGATTTCGGCGGCGAGGTCGAGCGCATCATGTCGATGGTCGACGGCGTGGTCGTGCTGGTGGACGCCGCCGAAGGCGCCATGCCGCAGACCAAGTTCGTGACCATGAAGGCGTTGGCGCGCGGGCTTCGCCCCATCGTCGTCATCAACAAGGTCGATCGTTCGGACGCGCGCTCGCACGAAGTGCACGACGAAGTGTTCGACCTATTCGCCGCGTTGGACGCGAACGACGATCAGCTCGACTTTCCCACGCTGTTCGCGTCGGGCCGTTCGGGCTGGGCCGCCGAATCGCTGGAAGCACCGCGCGAGAATCTCGACCCGCTATTCGACTTGATCGTGCGCCATGTGCCGCCGCCGGTCGCCGACACGACCGGTCCGTTCAAGATGCTGGCGACGACGCTGGAATACGATCCCTATGTCGGCCGCATCCTGACGGGCCGCATCCATACGGGTATTGCCAAGATCAACATGCCCGTCAAAGCGATGTCGCGCGACGGCAAGGTGATCGAGGACGGCCGTTTGACCAAGCTTCTCGCCTTCCGTGGTCTGGAACGCGTGCCGGTCGAAAGTGCGGAAGCGGGCGACATCGTCGCGATCGCGGGCCTGACGGGCCCGACCGTCGCCGACACGATCTGCGAACCGGCGGTGACCGAACCGATCGCGGCACAGCCGATCGATCCGCCGACGCTGGTTATGACCTTCTCGGTCAACGATTCGCCGCTGGCGGGCCGCGAAGGCACCAAGGTGACGAGCCGCATGATCCGCGATCGTCTGATGCATGAAGGCGAAGGCAACGTCGCCATCCGCGTGCGCGAAACCGAAGGCGGCGAGGCCTACGAAGTCGCAGGCCGCGGCGAATTGCAGTTGGGCGTGCTGATCGAAACGATGCGCCGCGAAGGCTTCGAGCTTTCCGTCGGCCGTCCGCGCGTGCTGCTGAAGACCGGCGAGAACGGCGAGAAGCTGGAGCCGATCGAGGAAGTGCAGGTTGACGTCGACGAACAGCATTCGGGCATCGTCGTCGAAACGCTGGGCAAGCGTCGCGGCGAAATGACCGATATGCGCCCCTCGGGCGGCGGCAAGGTGCGTCTGACGTTCCTCGTGCCCTCGCGCGGCCTGATCGGCTATCACGGCCAATTCCTGTCCGACACGCGCGGCACCGGGATCATGAACAAGATCTTCCACTCGTATCAGCTCTGGAAGGGGCCGATCGAAGGCCGCCACACCGGCGTGCTGATCTCTAACGCCGACGGCGTTGCGGTCGCCTATGCGCTGTGGAACCTCGAAGATCGTGGCCCGATGATGATCACATCGGGCGTGCCAGTCTATGAAGGCATGATCATCGGCGAGCACACGCGCGACAACGACCTTGAGGTCAATCCGCTGAAGGCGAAGAAGCTGACCAACGTCCGCGCCTCGGGCAAGGACGAAAACGTCGTGCTGCAAACGCCGAAGATCCTCAGCCTCGAACAGGCGATCGCCTATATCGCCGACGACGAGCTGGTCGAGGTGACGCCGAAATCGATCCGTCTGCGCAAGAAACTGCTCGATCCCAACCTGCGCAAACGGGCCGAGAAGACGGCGGAAGCGGGCTGAAACGTTATCGGTAGGCGGGGGGCGGCGCCTAACGCCGCCCGCCGCCTTCGAGCACCACGGTCGAGATCAACCGGTCGATGCTGCCGTTTTCGCCGGACAACGGCAGCAGCAGCCCATCGTAGCGCCAGCGGCGCAAATCGTAATCGATATCGTGGGTCACGAAATGGGGCCCGCGCGCTGCGACGGCGGCCGCGAAGGTCGTGAACAACACGTCGCGCACCGCGGGCAGCGGGTATTCGGACAAACGTTTGCCCGTCATGTCGTTGCCGAACACGGCGGCGATGTTCGATCCGTCGATGACGAAGCGCCAATCGCCGTCGGGCAGCGGTTCGATCAGCGTGACCCAGCCCAACATCCAGGCGAAATCGACCGGATCGACATCGGCGCGGTAGGGCATTTCGCGACCGGCCGCCTTCTCGCGCCAATACTCGTGAAATCGCTTCTGTCGCACGTCGCGAATGATCGAAGGGTCGAATGCCATACCCGGCGATGTTGCGCCCGCCGGCCGCGTCGCGTCCACAGAACTAATTATGGCGGCGGCTAACTCTTTTTATGGCTTTCGAAATCGAGCGCCACGGCCAATCGCGTGACGCGGCCGTCTTCGCCGAACGGCAGCAGCAGCGATTCGTAGCGCCGGCGCCGCCCGTCGAGCAGCAGATCGCGTAAATGCGCGCGCGGCTGGCCTGCGGTCGCGACGTCGAGATAGGATTCACGGATCATCGCGCGCGTCTCGGGCTCGGGAAACGCGTCGAGCGATTTACCGGTCATGTCGAAGCCGTAACGTTCGGCCTGCCAAGTGCCGTCGATCGCGTAGCGGAATTCGCAATCCGGCGGCACGCCTTTGACGTCGATCAGCGAGATCCAACCCAGCGCCCATTTGACGGCGACGGGATCGAGCATGCGCGGTTGGGGTAACGTCCAGACGCCATCGACCTCGCGCGAAAGACTGCGCCAATGATCGAACAGGCGGCGCAGCAGCGGACTCAGAAGTACTAGTTCTGCGGGCATTCGAAACCCGTGTTCCGACGTCGAGCGCGAGGGGTCGTCGTTCTTAACATCGTGTTCGGCGATATATCCACTCTCGCGAAGAATTATTTTCCTACTCTAGTAGGACGGCTTATCCGTTTTCCGATTCCCGCCCGAATTCGTCCGTCGCTGCGGACAAATCCGTCCGCCGAAGGGGTGATTTCGCGAACGCCGCGAAGACTTGTATGATTCCGCACTTCGATTCGACCGGCAGTATTTGACCCGATGACCGACTCCGCCTCCGAGAAAACACCGTGGTATGCCTCGCTTGCGGTCTATGCGCGTCCGCGTTTGCTCGCGGTGTTGTTCATGGGCTTTTCGTCGGGCCTGCCGCTGCCGCTGACCTTCGGCACGCTCAGCTTCTGGCTGGCGGAATCGGGCGTAAGCCGCGAAGCGATCGGCGCGTTCTCGCTGGTCGGCACGGCCTATTCGATCAAGTTCCTATGGGCGCCGGCGATCGACCGATTGGGCCTCGGGCCGTGGACGCGCATTTTCGGTCGGCGGCGCGGCTGGGCATTGGCGATCCAAATGGCGCTCGCGGGCGCGATTTTGTTCTTGGGCTCGACCGATCCGCGCATCGATCCGGCATTGACCGCCTTGGCCGCCGTGATCGTCGCGATACTGTCGGCAAGTCAAGACATCGTGATCGACGCGTATCGCATCGAACTGCTGAAGCCCGAGGAGCAAGGGGCGGGGGCCGCTGCCACGCAATTCGGCTATCGCTTCGGCATGATGGCGTCGTCGGCGGGCGCGCTCTACGCGGCCGAGTTCGGCGGCTGGTCGACGAGCTTCGCGATCATGGCGGCGTTGATGGGTATCGGCGCGCTGACCGTGTTGTTCACACGCGAGCCTGCGCAATCGGCGAAAGCCGACGCCGAAGCGGCGCCGAAATCGATGGCGGCTTGGTTTCAAAGCGCCGTGGTGGGGCCGTTCGCGGATTTCGCGACGCGTCCGTCCTGGGTGCTGATCCTCGTTTTCGTCGTCGCGTATAAATTCGGCGATGCGCTGGCCGGCGTGATGGCCAACGCTTTCTATGTCTCGACCGGGTTTACGCGGCTCGAAGTCGCCAACATCTCCAAAATCTTCGGCGTCGTGGCCACGCTCGCCGGCCTTGCCGCCGGCGGTTTGATCGTCCATCGGCGCGGCGTCTATCAAGCGCTGCTCGTCTGCGGCGTGCTGCAGGCGGTGTCGAATCTGATCTATTGCCTGCAAGCGATCGTCGGCCACGACGTCGCCTTGCTGGTCGTGACGATCGGCGTCGAGAATTTCACCGGCGGTATGGGATCGGCGGCATTCGTCGCGTATCTCTCGGGCCTGTGCAACGTCGCCTACACGGCCACACAATATGCATTGTTGTCGGCCCTCGCTTCGGTCGG
>JAIUNH010000024.1 GCA_020161965.1 Pseudomonadota bacterium | reverse complement strand
CGTAGAGCCCGTCTTGCGGGTTCAACTGGGCGGGCACGTCAAGGCCGCGCAGGCTCGCCCCCGTGATCCCCCAATCGCCGCCCGAAGCTTCGATGGCGCGCTGCGTGTACCAAGCCTGATGGGCACGGTGGAAGGCGCCGCAGCCCAGATGAACGATGCCGCGCGCGAGCTTGGCCGGGTCGAATTTCGGCCGCGAGACAGCGGCCGGAAGCGTGGCAAGCGTTGCGCGCGATAGTCGGCTCATAGAGCGATGGGCTTTCCGGAAGCCGAGGACGAAATCATCGCTTCCAGAATTCGCATGGCGGCGACACCGTCCGCAATACCCGGCACATCGACCTTCTCGCCGCGCACGGCGGCCAGGAAGTCGCCGAGAATGGCGTGATAGCCCTTATGGTCTTCGTTGGCCGCGACCGTCAGGTTGGGTTCCCACACCAGCGTATCGACGGCGTCGTCGAGTGTCGCTTCCTTGCGCGAGACCTTGAACTCGGGTGCCCGGAAGTAACGCACTTCGTGGACGTTGCGCACTTCCACGCGCTTGTGATCGCCCATCACCAGCCACCATTCCATCGGCGTGGCGCGCGATTGATGGGTGCCCATCACCAGCGTGGCGAGGCCGCCATTGTCGAATTTGAAATCGACATGCAGCAGCAGCTTGCCCGGTTCCATCTCGATGCCCCAGGCATCGAAGATCTTCTTGAGGTCAGACCCAGTGTTGCCCCCCATCGCCGCCGGGCCGCCGCGCGCGGCGTCAGATTCCGCATGCGGATCGACGAACACGAGCAAACGCCCGCCGCGCATCGCGAATTGGTCGATCGCGTAGAGCGTGGATTCCGGCAATTCCTTCGGGTGTACGAGCATCAGCACGCCGATATCGGCCGGGATCTCGGTCGCGTTGGGTTCGATCCCGCGCACTTCGAAGAACTGCGTGAGCTGCGAATAGACGGCCGACGGCGGCGTGGGCCGCATCGAACGGAACTCGCCCGCCATCGGGATCATCGTCATCAGGCCGACGACCGGCTTCTTGGGCGTGGCGAGGTTGTAGACGAGCTTGGTGAGATCGTATTCGAGGAAGCGCTCGCGATCGGGCTGGAAGAAGGCGATCGATTCTTCCTTGTCGGCCGTGTTCGATCCCGCGAGGCCGAAATAGACCGTCTCGCCCTGCTGGTTCAGCGGCACGGCTTGCAGGCCGAAGGCGACGGCGCGGTCTTCTTCATCCGAGAAGGGCGGCGGATCGATGATCTGGAGGCGCAACTTGCCGCGCGCGGCGTCGCGATATTCCTCCAACATCTCGCGTACGCGCACCGCGTAGACGCCGTAGGACGGGATCTCGCGGCCCAGACGTTCGGAATAATAGAAGCGCAAGGTCACGGGCTCGTCGATGCGACCCAGGATCGCGCGGGTCCCCTGGCTCAGCGTGAACAGCTTGTCGGACGTGAGGTCCAAGCGCAGGCCCTGGAGCAGCGGACCCGCCAGGGAATTCACCGCCACGAACAGGATCGCGGCCAGCGCGATCCCCATGCCACCGAGTGCGGAACGGCCCATCTTCATCGCTCAGCCCGCCTTCTTGAGTTCGACCAGAGCCGCGTTCGCGAACAGGAACGCGGCGATCAGCGAGACGAAATAGACGAGATCGCGCAGATCGATGACGCCGCGCGAGATCGCCGAGAAATGCGCCATGAACGAGAAGCTGGCGATCGCGTCGACCACCGCTTGCGGCGCCCAGCCGGCGAAGAAGGCCAGCACCATCGTGGTCCCCGACACGGTGAACACGAAGCACACGGCGGCGGCCACGACGAAGGCGATGACCTGGCTTTTGGTGATCGCGGAGACGCAAGCGCCGATGGCGAGATACCCGCCCGCCATCAGCAACGACCCGATATAGGACGCGGCGATGATGCCGTTATCGGGATTGCCCAGGATGTTGACCGTGATCCACATCGGGAAGGTCAGGATCAAGGCGATCGCAATGAACGCCCAGGCGGCGAGAAACTTGCCGACCACCGCTTCGCCGATCGAAATCGGCAGCGTCAGGAACAATTCGATCGTGCCGGAGCGGCGTTCCTCCGACCACAGGCGCATCGAGATCGCTGGGATCAGGAACAGATAGAGCCACGGATGGAACGAGAAGAAGGCCTGAAGATCGGCCTGGCCGCGTTCGAAGAAATTGCCGAGATAGAAGGTGAAGACGCCCGCGAGGACCAGGAAGATCACCAGGAACACATAGGCGACCGGCGTTGCGAAATAGCCGCCGAGTTCGCGCTTCAGAATGAAAGCGATGTTGCGCATGGGAATCAGGCCGCCTTGCCGGTGATGTCACGGAAGACTTCGTCGAGACGCCCGCGCTCCTCGCGGATCTCGTCGATGCGAATACCCGCCTCGCGCGCCATGCGGCCCAATTCGGCCAGCATCGGCACGCCGCCGCGCGGGAAGGCGGTCAACATGGCCAAACCGCCCTCGCCGTCCACCGCTTCGAACGCCGCCACGCCGGGATGGCCGTTCCACAACGCTTTCAGGCGCGGCACTTCCGCCGCCGACGTGACGACCGACACGGCGTAGTGCCAGCGCGAGCGCTTCTCCAACGCTTCGGGCGTGCCGTCGGCAAGGACGCGGCCCTTGGCGATCACGATGGCGCGGGCGCAAATCGCGTCGACTTCCTCCAGGATATGCGTCGAGATGACGATCGCCTTTTCGGGCGCGATCTGGCGGATGAGTTCGCGGACTTCGTGCTTCTGATTGGGATCGAGACCGTCGGTCGGCTCGTCCAGGATCAGCACTTCGGGATCGTGCAGCAGCGCCTGGGCCAAGCCCACGCGGCGCTTGAAGCCCTTGGACAGCGTATCGATCGGCTGATGCAAAACACCTTTCAACTGCGCGCGCGCCACGGCGAGGTCGACGCGCTTGGCGAGCTCCGCCCCGTCGAAGCCGCGGATGGCGCCGACGAAGTCCAGAAACGCGGCGGGCGTCATGTCGGGATAGGCCGGCGCGCCCTCGGGCAAATAGCCGATGCGCTTCTTGGCCTGGATCGGCTGGGCCTCAACATCGAACCCGCACACCCTGGCCGTGCCGGCAGTGGGGGCGAGGAAGCCCGTGATCATCTTCATCGTCGTGGACTTGCCGGCCCCGTTGGGACCGAGAAAGCCCAGGACCTCGCCCTTGCGGACGGTGAAGGAGACGTCCTCCACCGCGCGGATGGGCCCGAAATGCTTCTGGAGATTTTTGATTTCCAGCATCGTGCCGGCTGATGTGTTCGAGGCGGACATGGTCGAGCGTTATCCCGTTCCGGATTGTCCAAAACAGCCGCGTATCGATAGGCGCAACGAGGGCGGCCGAAGCGCCCCTGATTTAGGGGATTTGACGACGATTGCAAGCGCTTGCTGGCGCTTTACCCCGTTATTGGGAGGCGGGCGCCGCCGGCGAACCCAAATCGGGCTTCGGCTTGGCGCGCCGTGGCGATTTTTCGGGCGCCAGACGGGAATCGCGCAACGCCCCCGTCGCTTCCAGGATCGGGTAGGCGACCGACACCAGATGGGAGTGGATGCGCTTCAGGTCGCGCAGCACGTCCAGATGCAGCGAGCTCGTTTCGATCGTGTCGGGCACGCGGCTGCGCAGACGCTCGAGATGGGTCTGCGCCGCCGCGCGCTCGCGCTCGCGGAACTCGACCTTCTCGGCCAGCAGCTTGCGCGCCATCGTCACGTCGCCGTTCATGAATACCGCGAGCGACAGGCGCAGCGTTTCCAGAAGATCGGCGTGCAGGGCGGCGATATCGCCGAAGCCTTCGTCGGAGAAGTTCACGCGGTTCTTGATCTTCTTGATCGCGAGTTCGATCAGATTCTTCTCGATGATGTCGCCCGCATGCTCGAGATTCGTCGCGTATTGCAGGATTTCCATCGAGCGGCGCGCGTCCGCGTCGGACATCGACTCAGGCTGGATGCGCAGAAGATAGGTCTTCACTTCTTCGCACAGCCGGTCGATCGCGTCGTCGCGCGTCGCCACCGCTTCGGCGAGCTTGCGATCGTCGGTGCGGAAGGCGGTCAGCGTCTCATGCAGCATCGCCTGAAGCTCGTCGCCCATGCGCAGCGTTTCGCGCGCGGCGGCCGACACGGCCAGGGCCGGCGACTCAAGCGCGGATTCGTCGAGATATTTCGGCTGGCCCGGCACTTCGGGCCCTTCGCGCTCGGCGATCAGCTTGTTGAGCTGGCCCGCGACGAGATTGACGAAGGGCAGGAACAGCAGCGCCAGCGCCAGATTGAACCCGGCGTGGAAATTGGCGATCTGGCGACCGACATCGGTATCGATCGCGGCGAGCAGCGGCCCGATCTGCGCCAGGAACGGCAAGGCCAGCAGCACGCCAGTCGCCCGGAAGATCAGATTCCCGATCGTCACGCGCCGGGCACCCGCTTCGCCATGCCATGTCGCGATCAGGGCCGGCAGCGCGCCGCCGAGATTGGCGCCGAGCACGCAGGCCAAGGCGAGTTGCGGGGGCAGCAAGCCGACATCCGACAACGAGATCGCCAGCAGCACCATGGCGAGGCTGGAATGCACCAGCCACGTCAGCATCGCCATCAGCACGACGGCGAGGAAACGCTCCCCCGCCAATGCCGCGAGAACTTCGTGAATGACTTGGGAGTCGCGCAACGGATGCGTCGCCTCGACGATCAAGCGCAAGGCGAGCAGCATCAATGCGAGGCCAACGGTCGCACGGCCGAGGTCGCGCCATTTGGTCGGCAGCGTGCTCATGAACACGAACACGCCAACGATCAGCAATACGGGCGACAGCCAGCGCAGATCGAAAGACAGCAACTGCGCGATCAGCGACGTGCCGACATCCGCGCCCAGCACGACGGCGAGCGCCACGCCGGTCGTCACCAGACCGCGGCTCGCGAACGATGCCGTCATCAACGACGTCGCGGTCGAGCTTTGCAGCACGGCGGTCACGCCCAGGCCGCAGGCGAAGGCGGACATCCGGTTCGACAACGCGTTCGACAGCCATTTGCGCAGATCGCCGCCGAAGGCGCGCATCGCGCCCGTGCGGACCATGCGCAAGCCCCACAGGAGCAGCGCCACACCACCAGCCAAATGGATCAGAACGAGGGATGCGCCGATTTCAACTTCTCCTGCTTCAATAAAGAACGCTGGCTTGGCTGGCGTCGATCGACAACCCGACCGAAGCGCCGACATCGTAAACCTGGGAATCACGGCGGTGAACCGTATCGACGGTTACGCGATGCGGCCCCACCGTTACGACATAACGGATATTGCCGCCCAGAAATTCACGATGCTGGATCGTGCCGGCGAGATTGCGCCCTTCCGCCGACAAAGTCACGTCATGCGGCCGGAAGGAAACGCAAGCTTTGCCGGGTTTGGGCACGGTTAGTCCGCTCAACGCAAAACGATCGGCGCGGAAATTTCCGTCGGCGGCGAGATCGCCTTCGATCAGGTTTGCGGTGCCGAGGAAGGCGGCGACAAAACGATTGGCTGGCCGGTCGTAGAGATCCATCGGCGCGCCAAGCTGCTGGATGCGCCCGCCATCGAGCACGGCGATCCGGTCGGCGATGGCGTTCGCCTCCTCCTGATCGTGGGTCACGTAGATCGTGGTGAGGCCGAGCTTGCGCTGCAATTCGCGGATTTCCTGGCGCATCTCGACGCGCAGCTTGGCGTCGAGATTGGACAAGGGCTCGTCGAGCAGCAGCACGTCGGGTTCGATCACCAGCGTGCGCGCCACGGCCACGCGCTGCTGCTGGCCGCCGGAAAGTTGTGCCGGGCGGCGTTCGCCATAGGCGCCCAGGCCGACGAGATCGAGGGCGGCGGCCACGCGCTTACCGATTTCGGCCTTGGGCACGTCGCGCCGCTCCAAGCCGAACGCCACGTTTTTGGCGACGGTCATATGCGGCCACAGCGCGTAGCTTTGGAAGACCATGCCCACGTTGCGCTTCCACGGCGGCACGTCGGTCACGTCGCGGCCGTTGACGCGCACCGCGCCGGCATTGGGCACGCCGAACCCGGCGACGAGACGCAACAGCGTCGTCTTGCCCGAACCCGACGGCCCGAGAAACGCGAAGAACTCGCCCTTCTCGACGCGCAACGACACGTCGTCGAGGATCTTGGTCGATCCGTAGCCGAAGGAAACCCGATCGATCTCAACGCCCGGCGCACTCATGCCGCTACTCCTTCGCGGGCACGCCGCGCCCGATCGTTTTCCGCCACGCGATAGGCGGCCCAAGTCGCGATCGCGACGACGACGACGGCAATCACGCCCAACGCCGCGCCCGGTCCGCGACCGGCGGCGGATTGCATATAGACATAGATGCCGTAGGACAAAGGTGCGGACGCATCGCGCGTCACCAGCAACAGCGTCGAGGCCAGCTCCACGGCCGCGGTCGCGAAGCTGGTCACGAAGCCCGCCAGAATGCCGCCCGCCATCAAGGGCACGACGATCTTGCGCATCACCACGGATTTGTCGCCGCCCAGACATTCGGCGGCTTCTTCCAAGCTGCGGTGAAGCTGCTGCAACGCGGCGGTGCAAGACCGCAGCGCATAAGGCAAGCGGCGCACGGCATAGGCGATCGCAAGCATCACCCAGAATGTCGCCAGACTTTCGCCCGAGAAGGGCAGCTTCACGTCGAAATAGACGCGCAAGATCCCGATGCCGAGCACGAGGCCCGGCACGGCCACCGCCGCCATCGCGATCTGATCGATCAATTGGCGGAAGGGCAATTTCGTGCGCAGCACCAGATACGCGATCATCGTGCCGAGCACGACGTCGATCAGTGCGGCCACGCCGCAATAGAGAACGGTGTTCGCCATCATGCCGCCCGCGTCGCGGAACACGGTGATGTAATGCGCGAAGGTGAAGGCGTCCGGAATCACCGAGAACGACCACACGGTCGCGAGCGACAGCATCAAGATGCCGAAATGCGGCGACAGCGCCAGGATCAGCGCGACCGCAATGAAGGCGTAAGCGCCGAACTTTTCCCAGGTGCGGAGTTCGCGTTTGGACAGGCCGCCGCCGCCGCGCTGCGTGGTCGCGAAGTCGCGGTTCTTAAGGCTGAGCAACGACAGCCACACCGCGACCACCGACAGCACGACCAAAATGGTCGAGATCACGTAACCCATCGGATCGGCGAGCCCGACCGAGGTGATGCGCAAGTACGCTTGCGGCGCGAGCATATTGTTAACGTTGAGCAGCAAGGGTGTCGCCAGATCGTCGAACACCTTGGCGAAGACCAGCGCCGCACCGGCGATGTAGCCGGGCATCGCCAGCGGAAAGACGATCTTGGAAAACAGCGTCCAGCCCGAAGCCCCCAAATTCTGCGCCGATTCCTCCATCGCCGAATCGATATTGGCGAGCGAGGCGGACAGGTTCAGCAGAATGAACGGGAAGTAATGCAGGCCCTGGACGAAGATCACACCGTTCAGCCCTTCCATGAAGGGCAGGCGGAAACCGAACCAATCCATCAGCAACAGATTGACCGAGCCGTTGCGCCCATAGACGAGCTGCATGGCGACCGCACCGACGAAAGGCGGCATCACCAGCGGGATCACGCCCAAGGTTTGGATCAGTGCGGCGCCCTTGAAGCGGAAGCGCACGGTGAAATAAGCGAGCGGGACGGCGATGATCGTCGCGACGATCACGGCCATCAGCGCCACATAGATCGAGTTCCACGTCGCCTCGATCATCAGCGAGGTGCGGAAGAAATCGGCGAAGTGGACGAGGGTCAGGCTTTGCCCGTCCCAGAAGGCGACGAACACCACCGTCGCCACCGGCACGATCAGGAACGCGACCAGAAAGGCCGCGACCGTGCCCGCACAGATCAGGTGGAACGGCGTGGTTTCCCAACGCGCCAGCAACCCCACACGTCGAGGTGCCGGTAAAGTCATGCTCGCGTCGGCCACGCCGTTCCCCTTCGTTCGTGCTTATCGCGCGCGCGCCGCGTTATCGGCGAGCGTTTTGGCTTGGGCGTAGTTCTGGCGCGCGAAGGCGTCCCAGCGTTCCTCGAACTCCGCCTGACGCGCCGCGACCGGGCGGTCGGGGCGCTTTTCCTGGAACGCGCCGGCGATCGCGGGATCGCTCGCTTCCTTTTCCGTGATCGGCACCGCGCTGGCGAGCTTGCGCGCTTCGGCGAGCAGGCGCTTGCCTTCGGCGCTGTTGGACTTCGCCACCGCCGCGTCCGCCGCATGGATCGATTTCCACGCTTCGGTCAGTTCCTTCAAGCGGAAGGTGACGATGCGGTCGTAGAGCGAGTTCACCAGCTCGTAACGCCCTTCCGACAAATCGCCGTCGAACACGACGCGACGGCCGAGATTGGGATCGGTGAACGGGTTGGGATAGCCGGCGGGCGCTTTGGCGTAGCTCGCCGGGCGCACGGGCAGACGCTGGATCTTCGGATCGAGCAGCACCGCCTGCCCGTCTTCCGACAGCAGGAAATCGACGAAGGCTTGCGCCGCACGCTGGTTCTTCGCACCCGCGACGATGCCGATATTGGCGGGCACGATCGTCGTCACGGTCGGGTAGACGAATTCGACCGGGAAGCCGGACGCCTTGGCCGACAGGCCGAAGAAGTCGATGACGATGCCGACACCGTATTGGCCGGAGTTCACCGCATCGGGCACGCCGAAGCTGCGATCGGAGACGGAGGCGAAATTGCCGCCGATCTCCAGCATCGAGGCCCAGCCTTTATCCCAGCCTTCGCCTTGCAGGATGGTTTCGACGGTGAGATGCGTCGTACCCGAACGCGACGGCGCCGAGATGCCGACATGGCCGAAATAGATCGGCTTCTTCAGATCGTCCCATTCCTTGGGTGCGGGGATGTTGTTCGCACGCAAGTAACGCGTGTTGTACATGATGCCGTAGCCCGACGCCGCGAAGCCGAAATAGAAGCCTTGCGGGTCGTGCGTGGGCGAGGAACCGACCTTCGGCGCAACGCCTTCGGATTTCGGTTCGTATTTCTGCAGCAGATTGCCCTTCTTCAGCACTTCGAACGCGTCGGGTGCGGAAGCCCACATCATGTCGGGCGGGTTGGAGCGCGTTTCGCGGATGAACGCGACACCGGCGGTCGTGGAGCGGTTTTGAATCTCCACCTTCGTGCCGGGATATTTCTTCTGGAACGCGTCGACGAAGGGCGTGGTCACGTCGCGCGAGAACGACGTGACGATCGTCACGCGATCTTCCAGGGCTTGCGCCGCCGCGACGCCGGTCACCGCGATCAATGCGGCCAATGAAATCGATGCCAATTTCAACATTATGGGTTCCTCCGGGGGTCGGGAATGCGTGGGATCGACAATCGCATCCCGCGATCGTTTGGATTCGGCCCGCGGGTCTTCCCGCTTTGAAACGAATCTGTCATTAAACTGTCACCAGACGCGGTGCGTTTCAACCGAAACCGGCGCTGCCAACAGGGGGGAACCGCATGAAACGTCTCGCAAGTTTGGCGGGCGCCGTGGCGCTCGTATCGCTGGCCGCAACGCCGGCCCCGGTCCAAGCGCAGGGCCAGATCGTCGTCTACTGCTCCGTGCTCCAGGATTGGTGCTCGCTGATGTCGCAGGAATTCGAGCGGCGCACCGGTATTCGCGTGTCGATGACGCAGAAGGGCTCGGGTGAAACGCTCGCGCAATTGCGCGCCGAAGCGCAGAACCCGCGCGCCGATATGTGGTGGGGCGGGACGGGCGATCCGCATCTGCAAGCGGCCGAAGCCAATCTCACGGCCGAATATCGCTCACCCAAACTCGCCGAGTTGCAGCCTTGGGCGCGCCGCCAGGCCGAGCAATCCAACTACCGCACCGTCGGCATTTATGCCGGCGTGCTCGGCTTCGCGTGGAACACGAAAGAATTGGCGAGCAAGGGCATTCAGCCGCCGCGTTGCTGGCGCGATGCGGCCGATGCGCGCTTCAAAAACGAAGTGCAGATTTCGAACCCCACCTCGTCGGGTACGGCCTACACGGCACTCGCAACGCTGGTGCAGGTGATGGGCGAGGACCCGGCCTTCGCCTATTTGCGGGCCCTTCACACCAACGTGAACCAATACACGCGCTCGGGCCCCGCCCCGGCGCGCAACGTCGCGCGCGGCGAAACGCTGGTCGGCATCATGTTCCTGCACGACGCGGTCGCCGAAGCGGTGGAAGGGGCCCCCGTCGCGGTCGCCGCACCCTGCGAAGGGACCGGCTACGAAATCGGTTCGATGTCGATCGTGCGCGGGGCGCGCAACATGGCGCAGGCGCGCGCTTGGTACGAATTCGCCCTCGATCCGGAAATCCAAATGCTGGGCGCCAAGGCGAAAAGCTATCAGACGCCGTCGCACAGCAAGGCAAGCCCGCCGCCCCAGGCGCCGCGCCTGGAAGATACGAAGCTGATCGACTACGACTTCGCCAAATACGGCGCGACGGCCGAGCGCACGCGCCTGATCACGCGCTGGGAAACCCAAGTCGGCAACCAGCCGCGCTGAACTTGCGATAACGGACGAGGACCACCCCTTCTCCTCAACAGAGGGCTTGGGGTGGTCCTTCGCAAGCTCGCGATTCTGCGATAGAATCGCCATCGTCCATGTCCCAGAAAGTCATCGACGACTACCGCACGCTGACCGGCCACGAGAAGGCCGCGATCCTGCTGCTCGCCGTGGGCGAGGAGACGGCGTCGAAGATGTTCGCCGTAATGGACGACGAGGAGATCAAGGATCTCTCCGTCGTCATGGCCAATCTCGGCTCGGTCCATGCGACGGTGATCGAACGCTTGATCGTCGATTTCGCCGACCAGATGGGCCAAGGCGGTGCGCTCGCCGGCACGATGGAGGGCACCGAGCGCTTCCTGGGCAAGGTGCTGGGCAAACGCGCCGACGGCATTCTCGACGATATCCGCGGGCCCGCCGGGCGCACGATCTGGGACAAGCTCAACTATATTCCCGAGACGACGCTCGCCAATTATCTCAAGAACGAATATCCGCAGACGGCGGCGGTCGTGCTGTCGCGCGTGCGCCCCGACCATGCCGCCAAGGTCATCTCGGCCTTGCCCGACGGCCTCGCGATGGAAGTCGTGATGCGCATGCTGCGGCTCGAAACCGTGCCGCGCGAAGTGCTCGACGACGTCGAACGCATCTTGCGCAACGAGTTCATGGCCAATCTCGGCAAGAACACGACCAAGAACCGGCACGAGGAAATCGCCGAAATCTTCAACGCCCTCGACGCGACGACCGAGAGGCGCTTCCTGCAAGCGCTGGAGGACCGCAATCCCGAAGCGGCCCTCAAAGTGCGCGAGAGCATGTTCAAATTCGAGGATCTGCAGCGCCTCGATCCCGCCGGCATCCAGACGCTGCTGCGTTCCGTCGACAAAAGCAAACTCGGCCTCGCGTTGAAGGGTGCCTCGGAAGCTTTGCGCGATCTGTTCTTGTCGAACATGTCCGAACGCGCCGGCAAAATGCTGCGCGACGACATGGAGCAGATGGGTCCGGTACGCGTGAAGGACGTGTCGGAAGCGCAAGCTTCCGTCGTCGAAACCGCCAAGGACCTTGCCGCGCGCGAGGAAATCAACCTCACCCGCAAAGGCGGCGAAGACGAGTTGATTTATTAGGCGGTCTTCGGGCCCGCGATGGCGCGCAGCAATTTCTTCGCGTCGTCGGAATCCCAATGCGCCATGCCTTCCAGGCGTCCCGCGTCGCGGCCTTGGCGATCGATGATGATCGTCGTCGGAAGCCCTCGAATGCCGAAGGCGCGCATCGAAGTGCCCGGCGGATCGAGATAGACGGGCAGGTTCTTCAGCACGTTCACCTCGAAGAACGGTGCGACCTGACGCATCCCGCCGCGATCGACGGAGATGGCGACGACCTCGATCCCCTCGCCCGCCAGACTGGCGTGGAGCTTATCGAGGGCCGGCATTTCCTCGACGCACGGCGCGCACCACGTTGCCCAGTAATTCAAGACCAGCGCGCGGCCTTTGAAATCCGCGAGCGTCAATTCCTTGCCGTCGGCGGATTTGAAACTGATCGCCGGGGGCGCTTCGGGCGGATTGCGCGGCACGAAGGCGCCCAGGCTGCCCTTGAACGGGGGAAGCTGGGCGAAAACGCTTGAACCGGAGGCCGAAAGCGCTAGGGTCGCGCCCGCCCCGGCCGCCCGTAAAAGATGTCGCCGGGAGAACCGCATAATTCGAATATAGGCCGCCATGTCCGACACTTCCAGCCGCGCCAAGAAGACCAAAGCCAACCCGATGTGGGGCGGGCGATTCGGCGTGGCGCCCGACGCGATCATGCAGAAGATCAACGCGTCGATCGATGTGGACAAGCGCCTCTATGCCGAAGACATCGCGGGTTCCAAGGCGCATGCGCGCATGCTGGCGAAGGCGAAGATCCTGACCGCGAAGGATGCGGCCAAGATCGTCGAGGGCCTCGACAAGGTGCGCGTCGAGATCGAGACCGGGCGCTTCACCTTCAAGACCGAGCTTGAAGACATCCACATGAACGTGGAAAGCCGGCTGGCCGAAATCATCGGCGAACCCGCCAAGCGTTTGCATACGGGCCGCAGCCGCAACGACCAAGTCGCGACCGATTTCCGCCTGTGGGTGCGCGGTGCATGCGACCGCGCGGAACTCGCCTTGCGCGAATTCCAGCGCGCGTTGCTGGATAAGGCACAAGCCCATGCCGGCACGATCATGCCGGGCTTCACCCATTTGCAGCCCGCCCAGCCCGTGACCTTCGGTCATCATTTGATGGCGTATGTCGAAATGGCCGGGCGCGATCGCGGGCGCTTCGCGGACGCGCGCCGCCGTATGAACGAATCGCCGCTGGGTGCGGCGGCCCTTGCCGGCACATCGTTCCCCATCGACCGGCATTTCACGGCCGAGGCGTTGGGCTTCGACCGGCCGACCGCGAACTCGCTGGACTCCGTTTCGGATCGCGATTTCGCACTCGAGTTTCTTTCTGCGGCGGCGATCGCGTCGATGCATCTCTCGCGCCTCGCCGAGGAATTGGTGATTTGGTGCGGACCCCAATTCGGCTTCGTGCGCCTGTCGGATGCGTGGAGTACCGGCAGCTCGATCATGCCGCAAAAGCGCAACCCGGATGCGGCCGAGCTGGTGCGCGCCACGTCGGGCCGCATGATCGGCTCGCTGATCGGCTTGTTCACCGTGATGAAGGGCCTGCCGCTGACCTATTCGAAGGACATGCAGGAAGACAAGGCGCGCAGCTTCGCCGCCGCCGACGCGCTGATGCTGTCGATCGCCGCGATGACCGGCATGATCGACGATCTGGCGATCAACGAGGCGCGCATGAAGGCGAGCGCTTCGGCCGGCTACACGACCGCGACCGATCTGGCCGATTGGCTGGTGCGCGAATTGGGGATGCCGTTCCGCGAAGCCCATCACGTGACGGGGCGCATCGTGCGCCGCGCCGAGGAACTGGGCATCGATATTTCCGAATTGGCGCTGGCCGACATGCAGGCGGTCGAGAAGCGCATCGACAAGCGCGTGTTCAAGGTGCTGGGCGTGGAAAACTCCGTCGCCAGCCGCACGAGTTTCGGCGGCACGGCGCCCGCCAATGTGCGTAAGGCCGTGACTGCGGCACGCAAACGTTATCTTTGATATAAGCGGTTCACGATGACGACCGAATTTCCCCCGATCCCGCGCCGCCTGTTGCTGGCGCTGGCTTTCGCCGCCCCGCTCGCCGCGTGCGGGCGCAAGGGCGATCCCGAACCGCCGACCGGTGCCGATCCGCGCTATCCGCGCCAGTATCCCGCGCGCTCGCCCCGCCAGCAGGAACAGCGCCGGCAGGAGCAAGAGCAAGAACAGCAGCAACAACAGCCGCAGCGGACACCATGACCATCGGCTTCCACACCAAGAACGGCGTTCTGCATTGCGACGGCGTTTCGCTGGAGCGCATCGCGCGCGATCACGGCACGCCTACCTGGGTCTATAGCCAGGCGCTGCTCGAATCGCGTTTGCGCGAATTCCAGAAGGCCTTCGCCAAGCTCGATCCCACGATCTGCTACGCGCTGAAGGCCAATTCCAACCAAGCGGTCATCGCCACTTTCGCGGCCATGGGTGCGGGTGCGGATATCGTGTCGGCGGGCGAGCTTGTGCGCGCGTTGTCGGCGGGCGTGCCGGCGTCGAAGATCGTGTTCGCGGGCGTGGGCAAAACCGAAGACGAGATGGCCCTGGCGCTCGATGCCGGCGTGCTGCAGTTCAACGTGGAATCCGAGCCCGAGCTGGAAGCGCTGGCGCGTGTCGCCAAGAAGCGCGGCCAAGTGGCGCCCGTGGCGCTGCGCGTGAACCCGGACGTCGACGCCAAGACGCATCGCAAGATCACGACGGGCAAGAGCGAGAACAAATTCGGTGTCGAGATCGCGCATGCGCGCAAGATCGCGCTGGCCGCGCGCAAATTGAAGTCGGTGCGCATCGAAGCGTTGTCGACGCATATCGGCAGCCAGATCACCGACGTGTCGCCCTATCGCGCGGCCTTCGCGCGCGTCGCGGCACTCGGCAAGGAATTGCGCGAAGCGGGCGTGCCGATGGCGCGGCTCGATTTCGGCGGTGGCTTGGGTGTCGTTTATCAAAACGAAACCCCGCCGGATCTTGGCGCTTATGCGCGCGCCGTGCATGCGGCGATCGACAAGACCGGTTTCGGCCTGGTGCTGGAACCCGGCCGCTGGCTTGTCGCCGATGCGGGCGTGCTGCTCGCGCGCGTGATCTATGTGAAGAAAGGCTCGGCGAAAAGTTTCGCGATCGTCGATGCAGCGATGAACGATCTGATTCGCCCCACGCTTTACGAAGCGTGGATGGCGATCGAACCCTTGCGCCCGCGCAAAGGGGCCAAGCGCGTTTACGACGTCGTCGGGCCGATCTGCGAATCCGGCGATTATCTCGCGCAGGCACGTAAAATTACGCCCCTCGACGCGGGCGATTTGGTCGCCGTGCGCCAAGCCGGCGCTTACGGCGCGGTGATGTCGTCGGCCTATAATTCCAGGCCTTTGGCCCCGGAATTGCTGGTCAATAAGGGCAAAGTGGCGGTCGTGCGGCCGCGCCAAAGCGTCGAGTCGTTGATCGGACTGGATCGCTTGGCCCCGTGGCAGCGCCAAAAGCCGAGCCCTTACTTGGACTAAGGCGTTTTGCGGGCGTAACAAACCGCGCGATTGCACGATGCACCCGACGGGGTAGACTTGTCTTCCCCCTGGACCGGTGGAGTGTGTATGCGCGACCCGCGTTCGAATATTCCCGGCCTCACCGGCCGTTTGACTCTGGCGCGCTTCGCCTTGTTGTGGGAGCGCGCGGTGCCCGCCTTGTGGCCGGCCGCGACCGTGGCCACCGCCTTCATCCTTGTCGTGTTGTTCGATCTGCTGCCGCGTTTGCACGTGGCGCTGCATTGGACCGCCCTCGCCGCGTTCGCCGTCGCCTTCGTCGCCGCGGTTTGGTACGCGCGCAAAGCGCTGCTGCTGCCCGATGCGCAAGCCGGTCAGCGCCGTTTGGAAACCGCCAGCGGTTTCGCCCATCGCCCGCTGCAGGCTTTGGGCGACAAGCCCGTCGGCACGCCCGATTCCGCGCAAACCAAATTGTGGGAAGCGCATCGCCGCCGTTTGCTCGCGGCCCTTGCGCAAGTGCGCGTCGGCTGGCCCAAGCCCGGCATGCCCGCGCGCGATCCTTGGGCGCTGCGCGTCGGTTTGATTCTGCTGCTTGTTATCGGCGTCGGCGTGGGCGGCGATCGCGCAGGCGCGCGCTTTGCGCGTGCCCTTTCGCCGGGCGTCGATACGCCGGCGATCCCGCCGGGCGCGTTGGATTTGTGGATCACGCCGCCCGCTTATACGGGCCTGCCGCCGGTCATCCCGCGCCACGACACGACGGAAATCGCCGTCCCCGTCGGCAGCCAATTGATCGCGCAAGTCACCGGCGGCGCCACGACGCCGCGTTTGACCGTCGACACGCGCCATGCGCCTTTCGCCCCGGTCGAAACCTCGGTCACCGGCGCCAACGGCCAGCGTTTGCAAAGCTGGCGCGCGGGTGCGGAACTCGTCGACGGCCAGTTGCTGGCGATCGATCAAGGCCATGCGTCGCTGGGCGCTTGGAAGCTGCGCTTGATCCCCGACGCGGCGCCGACGGTCGAATTCCCGCAAGCCCCGCAGCGCACGCGCCGCGCGGCGTTGAAGCTCGACTACCTCGCCAAGGACGATTACGGCATCGCGGGCGTGGTCGCGGAAATCCGCCGCCCGAATGTCGAAGGGCCGGGTGCTCCCATCGATTTGAATCTGCCGCTGCCGGGGCCGCGCTTGAAGGAAGCGACGGCGTCGAGCTTCCATGATCTTTCCGCCCATCCCTGGGCCGGCTTGCCGGTGAAGGTGACCTTGCGCGCGACCGACGTGGCGGGCCAGACCGGCGCTTCGGAAACGATCGACCTCGTGATGCCCGAACGGAGCTTCGAGCATCCGGTCGCGCGCGCCA